>JAFOSK010000092.1 GCA_017392945.1 Treponema sp. | reverse complement strand
TTCTTTCAAAAGTGAATCATCGATGCGTGCAGCATAAAATTCTTTTTCATTCAGCGCAGTAACACGCCGGATTCCATTACGATTTCCAGAAATAACGGATTCCCACAATTCAGACGCATTTTTGGCGCAGCAACAGAAAACGGCTGGAGACGAAAGATAGACATTCACTCTTCTGCCTCCTGAAGAAAATACTCGTAACCGCGCAGCATATTCTGAATCAAAGTACAGGCTTTGTCTTTTTTGATAACTTCAATTGTCCGGGAATTCATCATCGGAAGAATTGAATTGCTGAAAATCGTGCGTACTTCACCGCCTTCTGATTTTTCAACTTCCATATACATTCCGATTGTTTTTAATGTTTCATTTATTGCATCCACGGAATAATACGCAAATTGAAGATCAGCAAGAATATATTCGGCCTTAAGATTCTCCGGGAAAATTGCAGAATCAAAATGAACATCAATTCCATCATAAGAAAGGTTACCCATGCCAGTTCCAAAATCATTAAAAAGAGAGAGATAAATGCCTTTTTTATCAGCCTTTAAATAACTGAGCATTTGGAACGTATTTCCATTAAAATTCGCAATCAAAAGTTGCTGAGCGTCCACCTCATTTTCAATACACGAAGGCGGAAGCAGATAGAACTTTTTTACGTTCGTTATATAAATAGGAGAAATATTTGATTCTGTTATTATTTTGGTACTTGTACAGCCCACAAAGCACAGCACAAGAAAAAAAATCAGACAAAGCCAAACAACACTAAAATGACATTTATTCATATTTTGTAAACCATTTTAGATACAAATGTACATTAAGTCAATTTGCCCTATTCATAGTTGCAGGGCAAATTGACTTGTTATTCAATTAAAATTTTAATTAAAGAAATATGCAAAAATTGCTACTACCGCAGTAAACACAAGCATTCCTATTATTATTGGAAACATAAAAACTCCTTTAAAAAGTATATTTTTGGCGGCTTTTTATTTTGACTCCTGAAAATACCACTATAACTGGCACACATTCATGTCAAAAAAATGAGAAAAATAAAAAATATGAATGAACAGAAGTCTTTACAGAAGAGTTTTTATGAAAACGATGAATTTAATATATTTATTTTTGAAATAAAAAAATCCGTTTTGAATAAAAGAAAGTGCAAATACAACAGGATTATCCGCGCCGCAGGTTAAAGGCATTTCTCCACAGACTAAAAAGTCCGCAGACATTTTTTTTTCTGCTTGAACTGCATTTTTTACAGGACGAACTACAATTGACTCGCACAGTTCCTTGCCCTGACCGTATAATGCAGAAAACGTCCTGATTCTTTCTGAATCAAAGGAAACAACGGCTTCAGCAGTTCTGCGCATAACAGGAACGCACAGACTGGTAAAAAGCATTAGAGAAAAGATGAATAAACGAATTAAAATCCGCCTTTGACTCTTCACTAGAATTCCGCCCTTGTATAGAAGAATGTACTTACAAACGCAGTTGTAAGTCCTATAAAAATCGACAGACCAATCATGTGAACCGGAACAAACTTACTTAAAGTCAAAGCTCCGAATGAAACAGCCGTAGTAATAAACGAAACAAGAATTGCAAACGGTTCAAGTTTGCCGTTTTCAGAAGTATCCTTTCGCTTTTCGTTCTCTATCATATATATAACATAATCCAATCCAAGTCCGAATACAAGAATAAGACCTGTGATAGAAAAGAATTCGAAATCAATTCCGTAAAGGGCAAAAATTGCAGCCGTCCACAAAACAATTAGCAGCGGAATAGAAATAATCTTGCTCGCCTGCTTAAGCGAATAAAAGAATTTAAGCACAATAAACAATATTACATATACAATCGCAAACAGATTGATAATCATAGAAGAAAGCCTGTCCAAATCCTTATTCATTGAACGAACCTTGCTGATGAAGAAAACATTTTCATTGTCTGCAAGTGCCTTGTACGCCTCAAAATCCAGCACACTTACCGGAAGAATAACCGAATAATACTTTCCGTCAATTTCGCCAAGCCATGCATTGGAAACAACCGCCGAAATTTCTTCCGGTACATTTTTTCCCATGATAATAAAGTCGTCTTCATGGTCTTCAAAATCTTTTTTAAGGACATCAGCTAAAGACGGATCAAGTCCAAGCCATTCATACTGTTTCTCAGCAAGAGGAAGCAGGCTCGCTGCAGCAGCCCTGGATTCTTTCTGACGCTTAATAGAAGGAATATAATTTGTAGTGCAGACGAATCCGCCCTTTTCTTTTCCGGCATTCATTTCCCTAAGACTAGCAGTAATTTTTTCTTCTGCCTGTAAAGTTTCTTCTACTGTGTTGCCGCTTACAATGTACCAGCCGCTCGGATTATATTGAAGAATTGCAGCAGCTTCCTTTTCATTTTCCATTTCACGGCCTTCCATTTTGTACAGCCGCGAAAGGTTATTTTCTATGCGGACATTCTTATGCTTAACTACAAGTATCGAAATCGAAGCAACAAACATAGCTGTAACGACAATTCTTCCAACAAGCTTCTTATTATACCAGGCAGGAGTCGTGTAGTAGCGCAGCAACTTTATACCGCGTTTTGTTGTCGGAACGGGAATCAACGGATAAAGACAAACGACAGTAAGGAACGAGCTGAAAATTCCGCTCATGCTGAATACAGCCATCTGCTTTAACAGATTGAAAGGCGCAAAAACAAGAATAAAATAACAGAGCAGAGTAGAAATAAGGGAGAGCGAAAGTCCCTTTATAAGATGATTCCTTAACTGATAGCCTTTATGGCATAACAGATTTCCCTTCCAGTTAATAAAATAATGAAGGCTGTAATCAATACATGATCCGATCAACGAAGTTCCGAACAGCAACGTAAGAATGTGCATTTTGCCAAAAATCGCCAGAGTTGCAAGAACGGCCGTAATGCTCGACCATACAATTGATAAAATGCTGAATAAAATCGGAGACGGTCTCTGGAACAGCATCAGAAGAATGATCATAACAACAATCAGAGAAACCGTAGAGATTATAGAAATTTCTATCGTAGCATTCGTAGAACTTTTGTAACTATGAAACGGAATTCCCGAATAAACAAAATGAGTCCCGTCATTTTCAAGTTTATTGCAGACATCATGAATAAGATAGACAGCGTTATCTTTGCTTGCAAGCGTAGCACCTTTTTTGTTAAGAACACCCCGGATCATTACGTACCAGCGTTCGTTTGCAAAGCTGGCAAGTACACCATCCTTTATGGACATCTTTGTTCCGCTTTCCTGCAGCGTCCTCAGCATATTCTGAAGATTATATTCGCTCAACATAAACGGATCCCTGTCCAAATTTTCCAAAGATGTCATGGTAAACGCACCATAAGCTGTTGCAAGCGCATTCTGTGCAAATTCTTCTGCGCCACCTTGCGCTGTCAATTCAGAAACAGCCGCATCATCCAAAAGGTTATACTTAAAATGATTCATATATTCTAGAACAGGTCCGAATACATCATCATTTTGATAAAGAGAAACAGACTTAAAACGATCGCTTGCACTTAGTTTTCCGTAAACAGTTCCTGCAACTTCCTTAGCCTTTGCAAAATCAGGGTTAGAAACGAGAATAAAAACATTCTGCCCTGTCATTTCCGCAAGTTTTTCATCAGCGGCATCAAGAGCTTTGCCCATAACCGGCTTTGGCAGCATATTGAACAAATCAGCATCAATATTTATATGACGCTTAACTGCAAGCATAGCCGAAAAACAAGCAATAACAATAAGGTGGAATAAAATCCAGAGCTTAAAAAAAGTTTTATTTTGCAATGAAGTAAGCTTTCTCATCAGCCGTCAATTCCTTTGGATATTTTTTATTTGAAAAATCGTATTTAATTGAATCGCCGTTAGCTTCTGTCATAACGATAAAATCAAGGTCCGATTCAGCCTGCGTGGAATTTCCGCCTATCGTAAGAGAACTAAGGATTTTCGCAACAGATTCATCTTTTGGAGTAAGCACAGCTTTCCAGGTTCCAGCCGCACTCGTAAAAGCCACATTGAAATTCGACTTCAAAGTTTCGGCATTTCCGCTGAACATGGAACTAAGCGTTGTTGAAATGCTGGTAAAAATCTGGTTTGAAGAAGCATCAATTACATTCTGTTTTCCATTGGCCAAAGTCTGAACGACAGTAGTCATTCCTACAACCATTGTAGAAGGAAACGGCTTCTCTGTTTTCCACATAATTCCATCCAAACTGAATATAAACGTTCCGCAGGATTTCATCTGGCGATTAACAGCAGAAATTGTCTTTACCTGCGTAAAATCCCCGGTCATTATAGGATGCTTTGCCAGACTTGAACAAACAGAATCAAAAGTTTCAGCAGCAAGCGTAGCTCCAAAAAGCACAGCCAAAATCAATATTGCAGTTATCTTCTTCATTTTATTCACCTTTAATCTTTTTTTCTATTCGATTTATCATCCTCTCAGGACTTACAAAACAAGATTCATTAGTATCAAGTTTCAACGCCATCTGAGTTGTATCAGCCTTTGTGCAAAGTTCACCTTTACTGTTATATATTTCGTACTTTATCTTCAAACAATTTTCGTACTCCATAAGATACGAACGGATCACAGCTTTTTCAGAAAAATACAGCGAACGGATATATTTTACGTTCATCGTAACAACAGGGAACGCATAGCCGTCCTCAACCATTTCTCTATAGCCGTAGCCAAGATCATCTAGCAGTGCGCAGCGACCGGCCTCCATGAATTTAACGTAATTCCCATGCCATACAACATTCATAGAGTCAACATCATAGAATTCAACCGTAAATTCTTTATCTATGCAATATAAAAAATCTTTCATGCATTTGCTCCGTCAACTTCCATTTCTTCATTACAAAGCCAGAAATTGTAAAAATTATACCATTGATATGGAAATTTTATACAATACTTTTCAAGTTTCTGAACAAATTCCCGGCACAATTCCATGATTCTTTCATTTCTTTCAAATCTAGTACAATTAAAATCCACCACAGATTTTTCAACAAACATATTATAACGAGGAAACAGAGTCGCAGTCTTTGTCCTTAATCCAAAAACATAATAAATAGGAGCATTTAACAGCATTCCCAAAACAAAAACCCCGTACGGAAAATCCGCTTCCCGGCCAAGAAACTTTTCCCTTATAACCCGCATACGGCTTCTTGCACTGGTTCTGTCACCAGTAATAACTACAAGCCCGCCATTATCAATCCGCTCTTGCAGCGTAATTATTGTGTCAGGACCAATCAAAGACGGATCCAGTACCTGAAAATTCACATTAGGATTAATCTGATTCAAAGTGCGGTTAAACTGCTCTGTCGCATTTACTTCAATAACTGCAGTTACCCCAACAGTACGATTTACTCCGTCCTCTCCAAAACTGGCAAGGCTTCTCATAAGTTCCATATTTCCAAGATGAGAGCATATCAAAAGTGCACCTTTTCCCTGTTCCAGCTGTTCCTGAAGCTCGTTCAAATCATCGTCATGAACTACCAGCTTATTGTATTTATAGTTTCCAAGCCAGCCTTCCATTTTTTCCATTACACAAAGCGTAAATGACAAAATCTGAAGGAACGGACTTATCCTTTTTGGAGAAACACCGCCGGTATACGAACGCAATATCTTCTGATAATTACTGCCCTCGTCCCTAGCCCTTTTTGAAAAGATAAAATAAAAAAACGAAATCGGATAAATCAGCACAAAGACGAAAGCAGCAGGAAGTTTTTTCATCAGACTAAGGAGCAAAACCAGCGGTCTGTTCGTCTTTATAACTTCCTTTTCTTCTGACCAGTGAAGCTGATCTTCATTATTATTTTTCAATGCTTTTCCGCCTTATATTTCTAGTAAGCAAAAACGGAAGCCGCAAGAACATACCTATGCAAAGCCGGGAATAAGTTCCCGCAATATGCAGATTGTCGCGCACCATCCTAAAGTTTGAAACACCATCCGCCGGATAACTTACCTTTACAGACTCAGAAATAATCCGTACTCCGGCCCAGCTAAGATGAACCAGAATATCAACATCGTATCCCATGCGGCTGTCTATAATCGCATGCCTTTTAAGACAATCGTAATAAGGCAAAACCGGATAAATTCTAAAACCAATAAGAGCATCTACAATTTCTGTAGAAAGAGTTACAATATGAACCCAGCTATTTGCAATCTTACGTCCGTTTACACGGTGACTAGGAGCATCCTTATCATACTCAGGATAACCGCAGATAACCGCATCCGGATTTTTTTCAGAAAGCTCAAGAAACCTCTTAACGCGCCCTGTATCATGCTGACCATCAGAATCAATCTGAAGAATATGCGTAAGCCCCATTTCGTAAGCCTTAAGCACACCGTCGCACATGGCCTTGCCCTTACCGCCGTTTTTAGGACGCTCAACCAAAGTCACCAGATCATACTTTTTATCAACCGCGCGAATAAAAGTCTTGTTCCGCTCGTCATTACCGTCATCAACAACAATAATAGGATAGCCGTACGCAGTTAAATTCTGCACAACCGCTTCAAGAGTAACCCCGTGATTGTAAACCGGAACAACAAAACCAAACTTCATCACTCTGGAATCACCGAAAAACTACCCGAAGAATATACGTGTTCAGCGTTTCCTGCGTCAGACATATTAAAAGCTACTGACCCCCTTTCAACCTTATGTTCAAGAGAAAGCCTAACCTTAGAATTCGGAAGAATCGGAGCCGAAAATTTTATTCTCTTTATATTAGGGACATATCGCTGGGTTCCGAAATACTTGCGCGAAAATCTAGTGATAATCTCAAACTGCGCAACCGCCGGCAACAGCTTAAATTCCGGAAAATGACCGTCAAAAAAATCACTTGTTTCAGGAACTACAAATTCCAGTTCTACTTTATTCTGTTCTTTCAGGACAATTTTTTCATTTTCAATGTCGTGTGTATTTGCCATAAAGTTCATACTATCAAAGTTTTAAATTATTATAAAGAGGGCGCCCGCGCTCTCCAGCAGGCAGTGCCGGTTCGCTCCTCTTTGTTGCCTGTCCGCCACTCATTTTCTGCAGGCTCCACACTACGATGTTTGCGTAATAAACTCGATTACAACACCCTCGATAAAACTCTGCAAAAAATTATTTTCCCGGACCTTAAAAATTCCGCTTACTCTCAAAAACCAGGTAACAGAAATCGCAGTCTATGAATAATCCACATTTACAGAACCAAACCATTTTACACCTAGTTTCTTACAAGACCTTTCCCTATTTTTCTCCATTTTCAAACAGCGCGGCAATTTCGTTCTTGTGTTTTTTTCCCTGAACGTCCACTGGAATAGAATCAAGGAAACGCCATTTTTTAGGAATCACAACGTTTTCAAAGAACTGAAGAAGGTAATCGTGAAAGTGCCTGTTTATAAGATATTTTTCAGTTCCGGCAAATTTTTCGCGGCCGGCCGCATTCAGAACCACAGCAGCTGCAAGGTACTGACGCACATCGTTTTGCAGGGCAATAACTTTTACATCATTCACAAGGCCGCTCTGCATCAGACGGTCTTCAACTTCCGGCAGCGAAATGCGCTTTTCTTCTATTTTTACAACAGAATCCGAGCGACCCTTCAGCAAAAAGCGACCGTCTTCAAAAAATTCTGCAAGGTCCGCCGTAGCAAAACCGGCAGGATCTTTAATGTATGGCGAAATTATCCTGAGGCAGCCGTCCTCTCCGAGCCACAGCTTTGCATTGTCAAACGGAGTAAACTTAAGTCCATCCTTATTCTGCTGACGATACGCAATTCCGCTTGTTTCCGTAGAGCCGTAAACTTCCAGCGGGCAAAAGCCGAACAATTTTTCCGTACTGACCGCCAGTTCCGGACTGCACGCGCCGCCGCTCGTAAAAATCCACGCATTACGCTCCTTTAGAGGAAGCTTTTCTTCAATTTCAACCGTCCTCTTAAGAAAAGCCGGTGTCGCAATAATCATATATTTTTCATCATCAAGCGTTTCAAATTCTTCCGGGTAGGTAATCCTAGTACGGCGGAACGGAACCCCAAGCGTAAACGGAAGCGATGAACCGAACAGGAACCCGTAAATATGGTGCTGGCTTACAGTCGTTACCAGCTTTCTGTCTGTAAATTCCTTTGCCCATTTAGAAATAATAAACGCATTGTCCTCTTCAAATTCCTTCATTCTCTGGGCAACCGGCTTAGGCTTACCTGTAGAACCCGAAGTATAAAGTACAATCCTTGTTTCTTCGCTGTTCAAAACCGGCAGGTTGCGGATATATGAATCAGAAGGTTCTGCGCTTTCTTCTATTATTTTCTTAATCGAAATTGAGCCCGGTACATTCTGATCCGTAAGGAATTCAACTCCCGGCTTTTTAATTTCCGCAATATAACTTTCTGAAATATTCTGAGTTAAAAGGATGCGCTTCTTGCACTGGAGCAGCGCCACAAACGTACACAAGAAGTACCAGTAATCTTCACAGTGAACTAGCCAGTCATCTGCAGAACGTTCCGACACAAATGCACGGATTTTTGCAGAATCCACAAGAAAATCCTTCCAAGTTTTATACTTGCCGGAACTCCATTTTTCTTCGTAGCAGAGAATGTGCGAATCCGCCCGGCTGTCCGCCTTAAATTTTGTAAAAGAAAAAGCCTTAATCATTTTTTTATCAACCTTCTTTCGAAGAATAAATTCAATTGCAAAAATCAGTCCCATAATGACATAGGAAATTCCGCCGTTATAAACTGACCACACGCGGTCATTTAGCATTTCGCTTCCAAAATCATGAAGAGCCGTATATGCAGCAATACTACCATTAATTATGAAAAATATACACCAAACAACAGTCACTTTACGGCAATACTTTTCTACGTCGGCTTCAAAACTGCTTCCCTTTATGGATTTATCTGCAAGAGTCGCAAATCTGAATATGATGTTAGGCTTAAAAAACAGCGTAGATCCAAAAACAATTAAAAGAGTTGCATTTACCGCAACAGAATACAGCTTAAGAAAAACCTTCTGATTAAACGCAAAGCACAGAATACCGGCCGTTAAAAAAAGAACGCCAGAAAATAAAGGCCGCCAGTTCATAAAAAACTTTTTTCCGTCTTTGCCTTTAACCGCGCCAGAACTGCCGGTAAAGCTCAGAAAAAATGCGGCCGCCAGGGCAATTACGCACAAAGAAAGGAGTCTTGCCGGAATTTTCAGAATCACAAGGAACGTAAAGACCAGCACCGGATACAGAGCCGCAACAAAATAAAACAATACTTTTAGGAATTTCCGCATATTCAAATCTGATATAAAAAAATGAAAAAAAAACACCGCGTATGCGGTGTTCTGCTCTTTCGGTAAAAGAACTTAGCCCATGTAAGGAACAAGAGCTTCAACAACATCCTGAACAGTCTTTACTGTCTTGAAAATTGCAGGATCAAATTTTGTCCCTGCTGGCATAAATTCCTTCATCTTCTGAATCAAATCAATTGAATCAATTGAATCTAATTCCAAATCATCAAACAAAGTTGCATCAGGTGTAATAGAACCTTCTTCAATTTCGAATTCATTTACAAGGATACCCTTCAATTTTCCGAAAATTTCGTCTTTAGACATAATTTTAACCCCTCATATGAGAAATATATTCAGCCAAAGCATCTATCGATGCGAAATGCTTTTTATTTTCTGCGCTGTCAGATGAAAACTTGACACCAAAATGCTTTTTAAGGCCAACGCCCAATTCCAAAGCATCAATTGAATCTAATCCCAACCCGTCTCCAAACAAAGGTTCAGAATCAATAATATTTTCAGGAGCAATATCTTCAAGCTGAAGAGTAGAAATTATTACTTCCTTAATTTCTTTTTTCAACTCGTCCATCAGATCATCCTTTTTTCAATATTACAATAAGTTATTATAACAGTTTTAACAAATAATTTCAACAACAGAAAAAACATCAGAACAGGACAAACATATCTACTCTTTATCGCGGTTAGTCACAAACTTTGTATCGTTTTCTTTTACTGCTGCATACAAAACTTCTTCCATTTTATCTGTAAGGCGCTTTGCCGCAATAGTTTCAGAAAGATTTGTGTATTCATCAATTTTGATTTCCGGTAACATAGAAAAATTATAAATATATCTTTCAGTATGATTATAGCTCCAGAAAGGATCATGCTTTCCAAGACCGTACTTGTCGTTTCCACCAACAAGAATCGGAAGAACATCGCAGTTAGAATAATAGGCAATTCTCGCAGCGCCTTTTTTATAAGGATTTACACCATGACGCGGACTCCTTGTTCCTTCCGGGAAGATAATGACGTTATTTCCCTCATCAATTGTCTGCTTGCAAAGGCGGCAAAGCTCATCAAAATCAAGGGAATTTACAATGTAACACTGACGGATTACACCACCAAGAACAGTATTAGCAAGTCCGCCGCGTACAATACAGTTTGCATTAGGCACAAGAGACATAATAAATACAAAATCCAGCATAGACGGATGATTTGCAACGATAATTTTTCCGTGAATATTGCGATATTTTGCCCTGTCATCGACACGCAGCGAAAGTGCACCTGTTATGCGCATAACATTTGCAAACATTCTGAATGAAGCAGAAACAAATTCCCTTGCTTTTATCTGGAATTTTTCTTTTGGATGAACAAAAACCCTGATCCATGGAAATACAACCAGCGCAAGGACAACGCTTCCTGTTCCAAAGAAAAGATAGCAGAACAGCTTTACAAAACACTGATAGCACCAGAGTGGAAAGCGGTACCATTTTACCGGCGGAAGTTCATCATGATTATATTTTGCCTTAATTTCTTCTTTTGATTCTTTAGCCATATCAGACACTCACTTTATTATAAAAATCAGCGGGACAAACAGAAACTTTCTGAATTTCTTCTGTCCCTATAAATTTTGCCCCGGACACGTTTTCTGAACTTATGATGCATGCAAAAGCAAAACCTGTGTTTTCTTCTGGGCAAAGCGCACCGTATTCATCCGGTACGTATTCATCAGCATATACAAAAATTAATTTTTTTTCACTACCACAAAGCACCGGTGCAGCGGCTCCCAGAAGAGCAGAGTTGAAATTTTCTTTCGACGGATAGATTACCGAATACCCTGCCTTAAGCCCCAAAGAAATAGTTGCTGCAGCAACCGGCGTATTAAAAACAGAAAGACTGAAGCCTGCCGGAAGGATTTCTGAATCTTCTATAAGACCGCGGTTAATTGAAAATTCACGTTCAATTTCTCCGCGGAAAGACACAAAAACCTGTTTGCAAGAAGCTGCTTCCGGCACTTCCTGCAACAAATCATGAAGAACCTGAACCGTCATTCTTGTAAGCTGGCTCAAACGTCTTTTAAAAAGCGGATCAGCAAATTCAAGCTTAGGCTTTTCCTTTGGATTTTCTGCAGAAGGCTTCCATCCGTGTACGTTAGAGATGTATATTCCGTTCATTCTTATTTTTTCCTGAAAACCAGAAGGCTGTAAGCATTGCTTCCCAGATTGTGATGAGCAGTCTTGAGTTCAAAGCCGCCCTCTCCAATAGCATTTACCAGCTCTTCGTAGCGGTACATTTTGCTGTTGCCATTTGCAATACATGTAAAATAAAGCGAAGTTGCCATAAGTGAATATGAACTTGCCTCAAAATGCTGCTTGTCCCAGAGCGGTTCCAGAACATAAACGTTTGTTTCCGGTGTAGCAGCCGCATATACTTTTTTAAGAATTTTTGTAATCTGGCGAAGACTAAAACAGTCCAGAAACTGGCTCATCCATACGGCGTCCGGCGCATCTGGGAGCTTAGTTGTTTCGTCCAGTACATTTCCCGTGCAGAAACCTATTCTGTCAGCAAAACCTGCGGCAGCGGCATTTTTTTCTGCAACGGCAGTCTGCCCCGGAAGATCAACAATAGTCATCTTTACGTCCGGATTGTAACGACAGCAGCTGATAGACCATTTTGCTGTGTTTCCGCCGATATCCACCATTGTCCTTGGTTGTTCTGCAAAAACGATTGGGAGTGCTTCCGGGAAAGCAATGTCGCTGTAGAAATGATCAAATTCAAACCATGATTTTTTAGCTTTTTCCGGTAATGTAGAAAGAGCTTCATAAACAGTTGTCCATTTGTCACCAAAAACTTTTAATCCCTCCGGTTTTCCGTTTACGACTGATTCTTTAAGTTTCCATGCCCCTTCGTAGCATATATCATTAGTAAACCAGAAATTTACTTTTGTAAGATCATCTTCAAGAAGCATCCATCCGATTTTCCCAATTATAAATTTCTCTCTTTCCGGTTTGCCGGCTTCCGAATCCTGACTGAGCTTTATTACATTCATTCCAAGTGCCATTTCACAAAGAACGCCTGCTCCATATTCAGAAACACCCGCTTTTTCTGCAAGCTCTCTGCGAGTAACCCCTGAATCTCCGGCATCTTCTATAGCCTGAAGCATTCCCAGTTCTATCATCGTTCTTATTGCCTGATAGCACATTGGAGCAAAAGCAATTTTTTGAGCTTCAAATTTAGCGTCTACTGCACGAATATCATCTCTCTTGAATTTGTCATAACTAAAAAAAGAAGAATCCATTTTTTTCCTGCCAAAAAAAATTTGTTTAATTTATCATGGATTAAAAAAATATGCCACCCGAAGAATTTCAAGTGGCAGAAAAATCTCTCTCCCAAAAAAAAGCAAAAAAGAAGAAAATTAGATTCCAAAATACTTTATTGTACCAGAAACCGTATAACGCATTGCGCTCCGATTTTAAAATCCATTCTTCCTGAAATATATTTTTTTACTTCAAACCATTAATATATGCCGTCAGGCTTCCCCTATCATAAACATTGCTGAAATCTGCAATTATGAAGTCAGGTTCTATACCTTCATCTACCTGATAGAACGAGCCGTTCTTTGTTGTACACATCTGATAACAGCCTGAAATCCTAAACATATTTCCATCCGCAGAACTACAACCAAAAACAGCACAGGCTCCGCCACCACTCTTTTTACCAAGCAATACAACTTTTCCGCTGTCCTTAAATATTGCAGGAAGTGCGTTTCCACAAGAAAAACTCATCGGCGAGGTTATACAATAAAGATTGACTTTTCTTGATGTTCCATCAGAATTCTTCAACCCCTGCAAGGTATCCGAAACTCCATATTCTCCATTCAAATCTACGTCTATAAGATAATTAGTAGAACACATAGCTCCTGTCAAACTGCTTTTTATATTAATCGTAGATTCTCCAAGATACCAGGCACTTATATATGCCAAAGCATCAACTTCTCCACCGCCATTATTTGACAAATCTATGACAACATTCTTAATATTCGAATTCTTTTTTATCTGCTGATGTGAATAAATAACAAGGCCAACAGTATCTGCTACATCACTAAGAGCAAGTTCTTTTGTTCCGTTCGACGTAAGATCATAATAATCTTTTTCAGCACTACTAAAACTGTCAAAAGTAACATATGCAGTATCCCCAACTTCAGAATAATCCATAGCTTCAGTTTCATTTACAAAATGCACATTAGAATAGCCTTTAGCATTAAAAACATCCGAACGTACAGAAGCATAAGATTCCATAAGATCCGTTTGATTCTTACAACTAGGATTTACGACAAGATCACTCGGACGAGTATATGAACCAGTGTAATAAGAAGCCTTACTGAAACCACTATGTAAGTCTGCAAAATAGTTACAACACAGATCGTCTATTCCTCTTGTAAAATCAGCAGCTGACGCAGAAGCAGACAAATATTTTATGAGCCCGCTTTCCTTAAAAAAACTTGCAAACGAGGAAATACCATGAATATCTTTTAATCCATAATTAAAATCCAGATTCATGCACAAGGCATTATAATTCAATTTTTTCAGAACTTCGCTTCTTGTATCTTTTCCCGAACCTTCGTCGTAGTATGACGACGAATTTATTTCCATTGCAGTTTGGCTATACAAAGCATTATTTCTATATACAAACAACATTACACCACCGCTGAATATGTCGTTATAAAGCTGTAACGGTATATAAACTGTTCCATCTATTATTTTCATTGGTATTCCATATTTTTTCAGGCTCAATGTAACAGCTTTTCCGTAACGTTCAAATTTATTATCTGAATGCTTCAAATACTTTCCAGATAAGTTCGTCATATCCAAAATAGTTCCCATGTTTGGTGTTTTAAGGAAGGCATCATAATCATTAAAGTAGACAGTCTGATTACCAGCATCAAATTCAACGTAATATTTTGGATTCTGAGGATTCTTGACACGTACTTTACCAAAAGCCGTCACTTCGCTTTCAATAGCAAGAGTCTTTTTTGTCTTTATGAACATAAATTTTTCATGATAATTTCTGAAATCTATATACGGAACATCTTCCACAGCTGCCTGAGTAGCAGCATCCACAGGAATATAAATATCTGTAACCAGAGGATTTCCTTCAGAGACTGTAAGAGGGTCTGTTATCAGAAAAATATAAAATTTTGTCTCCATTTTATCCTTAAAACCAGCAATACTGAAGACCTGATCCATATCTTCTGTAGTTGTAGTCGCAGCGGTGCTTGAATTATTCAACAAATAATATTTATCTCCATCCTGCGTACACGATGCTAAAAAAAAACAAAACCACCATTACACTAAAAACAAATGCAATTATATTTTTACCCATGTTTTTCCAGCTCCTGATTGATATGTATGCAAAAATTATAACATTGATTTCTGTAAAAAAAAGTCTTTTTATTGTACAATACCTTCACAAGGAAAGAATCATGATTCGACGCGCACAAGAAAAAGATACAAAAGATATTCTAAATCTGCTGGTTCAAGTAGATATGGTTCATCACAATGGACGGCCAGATCTGTTTAAGGGACCGGCAACAAAGTACACTGCTGAGCAGCTTTGTTCAATGTACAGCGATGACAGCCGTCCGATCTTTGTTTTTGAAAAAGACGGTTCTGTTGCTGGATACGCATTCTGCATTTTTGTACAGCACACAGACGACAACGTTCTGACTGACGTAAAGACCCTCTACATAGATGACATCTGCGTAGACGAAAACTGCCGCGGTATGCACGTAGGAAAAGCACTGTATGACTATGTATTGAACTTTGCCCGCCACAGCGGATGCTATAACGTAACGCTGAATGTATGGTCCTGTAATCCGGGAGCAATGAAATTCTACGAAAAATGCGGGCTTAGGCCACAGAAAATCTGCATGGAAAAACTTTTATAGGAAAGCATAAAAAGGTTTTGCTCTTTTCGAATTTACACCATACAAAGAATCGTAAGAAAATCATTTTTTCCACCAAAATGAAAAATGCATGTCTTTTTTAAAACCGAGTTTTTCGTAAAAAAACATATCGGAAATCACAATTGCTTTTTTGGCGCCGAGAATTGCAGCCCTGTTCAAAGCCTCGTAAACTACGGCCCTTGAAAGCCCCTTCCTCCGGTACGCAGGAACAGTACAGACAGGCTCAACATAGGCATAATCTGTTTTCTCATTGAACCACAGACAACAGTAAGAAACGTTTTCGCCGGCTGCATTAACCGCAGCTATGCTCAAATGCCTGTTAAAATGTCTGCGGATCTGCGGAACAATCTTTTCGCTTTTTTCAAATTCTTCCTTGTCCTCTCCGTGATTAAAGCCTTGCCATAAAAGCCACTGAAAGCCGTATGGATCTATCTCCGGATCCAAATCCTGAAAGAAAAAAACTGCCGGAAGCGCAGCTGAAAAATTTTTAAAAAGGTCGAATTTCATTACCTGTTCCGACTGCCCGGATAAAACAAAGCCACAATTTTCCGCAACCTTAATCTTAGCATGATCTTCATCGCAGATCGAAATTCCAAGCCCTGAATCATCTTTCAATTCATGATATGCATATTCCAAGACTTCTGGATACAAGTTGTCGTACTCCGGCAGAACTCCACAAAATGCCTCCCCAAAATACATATCGTAAATTGCTGCCCCGACTATTTTTTCCCCGTCATCCCAGAGTCCAATTGAAGAAAGCAAATTCCTATCGAATTCAGGATGCGCATACATCCATTCAAAACGCGCCCAATTCCAATTTATATGATTCCTGCTTTTTTGATTCAGTTCAATCAGAAAATCGCAGAGCGCATCATACTCCCCATTATATCTTCTGAATTCCATAGAATTCCCCTTAATAAAAAAATCATAGAAACCAGATTAAAATACAACGATTTTGAATCAGATTCTTTAACCAGACTATCAAGGCTATAACACAGAACTATCATCTATTGACTCAAGAAAAATCCCGATGCATAATTTGAATATCAAAAAAAATGCATTAAAACAAAAAGGAGCGGTTATATGCAGGAAAAATCACTTTCAGAAGAATACAAGCCGATTTCAATGTGGGGTTATTTCGGATACGAAATATTGTTTTCAATCCCTGTTCTAGGATTTATTATCCTGATCATAAAGGCACTTACAGCAAAGAATAAAAATTTAAGGAACTTTGCACGTTCATATTTCTGCCTTACAATTCTTTGTGCAATTCTTTGTCTTATCAGCGCAATTACATACGTGCTACTCGACAGCCCGTCAACAGGATCAAGAATTTTCTAGGCATACAAAAAAAAGACTTCGAAAAAACAGATTTTTCGAAGTCTTGAATACAGCTATTTTAAATTATTGATATATGTTGTCAGATATTCTCTGTCATAAATATTGCTGAAATCCGAGAATATGAAATCCGGTTCTACGCCTTCATCTGCCTGATAGAACGAACCGTTCTTTGTCGTACACATCTGATAACAGCTCGAAATCTGGAATACTGTTCCATCTGAAGAACTTCCCTTAAAAACAGCACAGGCTCCGCCACCGCTTTTTTTACCAAGCAACACAACTTTTCCGCTGTCTTTAAATATTGCAGGAAGCGCATTTCCACAAGAAAAACTCATCGGAGAGGTAATACAATAAAGATTAACTTTTCTTGAAGTTCCATCAGAATTCTTCAATCCCTGCAGAGTATCCGAAACTCCATATTCTCCATTCAAATCTACGTCCACAAGATAATTTGTAGACCCCATTGCCCCTGTCAAAGTGCTTTTTATATTAATTGTAGATTCTCCAAGACACCAGGCACTTATATATGCCAAAGCGTTCAGTTCTCCTCCGCCATTATTTGACAAGTCGATAACAACATTCTTGATATTCGAATTCTTTTTAATCTGCTGATGTGCATATATAACAAGACCAACAGTATCTGCTACATCACTAAGGGCAAGTTCTTTTGTTCCGTTCGACGTAAGACCATAATAATCTTTTTTAGCAGAAACAAAGCTGTCATAAGTAATATATGCAGTATTACCACCGAATTCTGAATAATCCAAATAAACTTTTCCGCCATTCTCGGTATAATATCGTGCACTAATACCTTTATCCGCAAAAGCTTTTTCCCTTATAGAAGCATAAGAATTCATAAGGGCATTTTGAGCTAAGTATATCGGGTTTATAATGAGATTTGCCGGACGAACGTAAGAAGCTCCAACATAATAAGAAGGCTTACTCCAACCACTATGAAAGTCTGCAAAATAATTACAAACCATTTTTATAATTCCAGTAGTAAAATCCTCAGCCGATGCCGAAGCAGACAAGTCTTTTATAAGCCCTGTTTCCTTAAAAAAGTCTGCAAATGCTGAAATTCCATGAATATCTTTTAATCCGTAATTAAAATCCATATTCATACAAAGTGAGTTATAACCGTCAAGATGATCGACAAGAAGACTAAGCGCGAAAAGGTCTACAGCATCGTCGGCGACAAGGAAATCGACCCGCTCCAGGGCCGCATCAGCATGAAGTCCCCCATCGGCGAAGCCTTGCAAGGCAAAAAAGCCGGCGACACCGTCGAAGTCCAAGCCCCCCGCGGAAAGATTACGTACGAAATTCTAGAAGTTAATTATTGAACATGTCATGCCCGCCACCGAGCGGGCACCTCCATGTCATTAAAAGAGAAGGAGATTCCCGCATTCGCGGGAATGACAACTCAGCTTCTAAGCATCAACCACTTCCTACCGCCTACTTCCTACTGTCTACTAAACTATGTTCATCGATACTCATTGTCATATTGATTCTTACGAGCGCCATGCGGGCGAATCTTTTGACGCTCTTTTAGAGCGTTTCCAGACAGCCAACTTCGCGACCGAACGCAGTTCCGCTAAAGAAAAAGCGGCAGCCTCCAAGATTGCACAGCCCGAAGCATTTATCCATGTCGCCTGCGACCCGGCAGACTTTGACCGCGCCCGCGAACTCAGCGAAAAATATCCATTCGTCTACACCGCTTACGGCATCCATCCCGAATACGTCGAAACAGAGACCGCCGAAGACGAAGCCCGCATGATGGAATTCTTGAAGCACCCAAAGTGTGTTGCCTGCGGTGAATTCGGCCTCGATTACCATTACGGAGCCGAGACTAAGGCTGCACAAGTCAAGCTTTTCGAGCGTCATTTACAGCTCGGTATCGAAAGCGGCAAGCCTCTCGTACTCCACCTCCGCGAAGCCGATGACGACGCTCTCGCCGTTCTCCGTGCCGCAAGCTTGCACAACCGCAACGTTCACGTCCATTGCTTTACAGGCACGCCTGATTTCGTCGAAAAGCTGCTCGCACTAGACGCAAACATC
>JAFOSK010000091.1 GCA_017392945.1 Treponema sp. | reverse complement strand
GTATGTTCTTGATATGTTCCCTTATCCTAGTGCTGCAGGTCTTCATGTAGGTCATCCTGAAGGTTATACAGCAACAGATATCTACTGCCGCTACCTTCGCATGAACGGTTACAATGTACTTCATCCAATGGGATACGATGCCTTTGGTCTTCCGGCAGAAAACTATGCAATCAAGACAGGAACTCATCCCCGCACAACAACTAACGCAAATATCGAACACTTTACACAGCAGATTAAATCCCTCGGTTTCTCTTATGACTGGGACCGCTGCGTTTCTACCTGTGAACCTGACTACTACAAATGGACTCAGTGGATCTTCCTTCAGCTTTACAAAAAAGGTCTGGCTTACGAAGCAGAAACTCCAATCAACTGGTGTCCTTCCTGTATGACTGGTCTTGCAAACGAAGAAGTAAAAGACGGAAAGTGTGACCGTTGTGGTGCAGAAGTTACCCACAAGACAATCCGTCAGTGGATTTTAAAAATCACAGATTACGCTGATCGCCTGGACAAAGACCTTGATGGACTTGACTGGCCGGAAAGCGTAAAGCTCATGCAGCACAACTGGATTGGAAAATCTACAGGTGCAGAAGTTACTTTCACCGTAGCAGACAAAGACGGAAAGGCAACTGACAAGAACCTTACTGTTTATACTACTCGCTGCGATACTTTGTTCGGTGCAACATACATGGTAGTAAGCCCTGAACACAAAATAGTTCCTTCTATTACAACAGCTGAACAGAAAGATGCAGTTGAAGCATACCTTGAAGCAGCTGCAAAAAAATCTGATCTTGAACGAACAGACCTGAACAAGGACAAGACAGGTGTATTCTCAGGAAGTTATGCCATAAATCCTGTAAACGGAAAACTCATTCCAATCTGGATCGCAGATTACGTTTTGATTTCTTACGGAACAGGTGCAATCATGGCCGTTCCTGCTCACGATACCCGGGACTGGGAATTTGCAAAGAAATTCAATCTTCCAATCATTGAAGTATTAAAGAGCGAAGTTGACGTACAGAAACAGGCCTGGACAGAAGACGGAGTTCATGTAAACTCTGAGTTCCTTGACGGTCTTAACAAGGCTGACGCCATCGCAAAGATGCTTGAATTCCTTGAAGAAAAGAAAATCGGCCGCAAGGCAATCAACTATAAACTACGCGACTGGGTATTCAGCCGCCAGCGCTACTGGGGAGAACCAATTCCTCTTGTACACTGCCCTGACTGTGGTACAGTTCCAGTTCCGGAAGAAGAACTTCCATTAAAACTCCCTGAAGTAAAAAGCTATCAGCCTACAGGAACAGGTGAAAGCCCTCTTGCAGCAATCGACAGCTGGGTAAACTGCAAGTGTCCTAAGTGCGGAAAGCCTGCAAAGCGTGAAACAAACACAATGCCTCAGTGGGGCGGAAGCTGCTGGTACTATTTGCGATACCTTGATCCTCACAACAATAATGCCTTCTGTTCAGAAAAGGCAGAAAAATACTGGATGCCGGTAGACCTTTACATTGGTGGTGCTGAACACGCAGTTCTTCACCTTTTGTATGCCCGCTTCTGGCACAAAGTATTGTTTGACCTTGGAGTAGTTTCTACAAAAGAACCTTTCCAGCGCCTTGTAAACCAGGGAATGATTACTTCTTTCGCTTTCCAGAGAAAGAACAAGACTTTAGTTCCTGTTGATGAAGTTGAACAGCGTGAAGATGGTAACTACTACGAAAAAGCAACAAACGAAAAGCTTGAACAGATTGTTGCAAAAATGAGTAAGTCCCTTAAAAACGTTGTAAACCCTGATGACGAAATCAAGGCATACGGTGCAGATTCTGTGCGCATGTACGAAATGTTCATGGGACCTCTTACAATGAGTAAACCTTGGTCAACACAGGGAATCGTTGGTATTCACCGCTTCCTTGAAAAGGTATGGGCAATCAGCGAAAAGCCAATGGCAGACATTGATTTGAACGGCGACCTTGACGACAAGCTTAAGTCGGCACGCAGGGTATTTGCCCAGACAATCAAAAAGGTAACAGAAGATACAGCAACCTTGAACTTTAATACTGCCATCAGCCAGATGATGATTTTCATGAATGAACTTTCAAAACTGGAAACAATTCCTACAGCAATCTGGTCAGACTTTGTAAAAGTTCTTTCTCCATACGCTCCTCACCTCGGTGAAGAACTCTGGGAAAAACTCGGAAACAAGGACACAATCGCTTACGTTCAGTGGCCAAAAGCAAACGAAGCATGGACAGTTGATTCTGAAAAAACAATCGTTGTTATGGTAAACGGAAAGCTCCGCGGCAAGTTCCAGGCAGCACCAGGTGCCAGCGACGAAGAACTCAAAGCCGCTGCTCTTGCTAATGAAGATGCTAAAAAGTTCCTTGACGGTAAAGAAATCGTTAAGTGCGTTGTCGTAAAAGACAAGCTCGTAAACTTTGTAGTTAAGGGATAAAGCGAAAACTTCAATTCAAATAGAACAAAAAAGATAAGTCCAGTGCTGCTTGCAACACTGGACTTATTTTTTTTGTTAGCAATATTCATTTATAGATTAATTAATATCTGCAGCTTTAATTTCCGGCGTTCAACCTGCAACTATTAAGAAATGCCACCTCACATTAAACCGTTATCCGGTCAGACTACGCAACTTCTGTAACAGAATTTATTATATTAAACTCATCTTTAAATCCTGTTGCCAAAAGCTGACGATCAACTTCATTAGAAATCGAAAGAAGATAAAGTTTTGTACCATATTCCTCAGCATCATTATGAGCAGCCATTATAATTCCCATTGCAGCAGCATCAAGAACCATTATGTTCGACATATCAAGCACAACCTTAGTCTTTTCTATTGTCGAATAAATTTCAGCCTGAATATTCTGCGCCGTATAGGCATTAAAATCTCCGCTCAACGTAAAAAGAATATAGTCCGAACCGTCTTTTTTAGTAAATGTCAACTGTTCCATTTTATTCTCCTATAGGAAGCGCCTCTAGCGTCTTGAATCCATATTCTGGACAAAATCCTCATATTGTTCCATCTGCGTAACAGCATCAAGCCCATCCGCTTTC
>JAFOSK010000090.1 GCA_017392945.1 Treponema sp. | reverse complement strand
TTTCTTGCATTATTCTTAATGTGTGGTATAAAGGAGTTGTGGAACAGGGGGTTATGGAATCTCTTGTAAAACATGATCAGGAGGCATTAATGGAGCCGATTGAATTATAAAGCCTGATCGAGGCTATAAACCGATAGGACAACCTATTCTTGCGGTTTAAAGCAGAAAAACCATTATGCGTGCAAGCAAAACTCATTGCGAGGAACCTTGCACATACAGGCCGGCGAACAAGCCGGCTTTTTTTTTGCTTGAAGAAAATTTACATTAAGATATACCCCTGCATAATCACAAAGATGTAAAAGAACCTACGGATATATCTAAAGCTCTTGCAAATGTCAATCATTTTTTTGGTGAGTTAACAAGTAGAAGAAAGGAGTGTCTAAACAGGCCAGAATAAATTTAAAAATATACTGCCCTATAAGCATTGAAAGAAGGACAACATGCATTTCTTTTTTAAAGAACCACCCGAATCCAAGTCCAAAGGCAATGCTGATAAATACAACTGTGTCTATAATCTGACTGGTCATCGTAGAGGCATTATTCCAGATCCAACGGCAGTGATTTGAACCTTTTTTTGCAATCATCCGGTCACGAATCTTATGAAATATCCATACATCCCAAAGCTGAGAGCAAAGATAGCCGGAAAGACTTGCAATTACGAAGATCCAGTTCTGTCCCAGAATTTTTTCGTAGGCAGCCTGCATTTCCTTATCTGCCGCCGGAAGAAACTGCGTCATTATTATAAGAATTGTTGCAAACACCTGACCTATAAGCCCCATTGCAACTGTTTTGTCGGCCTGCTTTTTTCCCCACAATTCACCTATTACATCTGTAACCAGAAAAGTAATTGCATAGCAGACACCTGCTCCTGGCAGAGTTACCACAGTTCCTTTAAAAAGACTGATTCCCGTATAGATAAGTTTTCCAGTAACGACATTTGAAATTACTAGAGAAACAACAAAAAATACATTCAATATCGTAAGATTAGTTTCGTTTTTTTTCATTTCTCATTCCTTATTCGAGTGATTAATTTTTTTCCAGCGGATCTTTTACGCCGTTTGCATGAAATGCATTCAACCTGTCACGGCAAGTTCCGCATTCTCCGCAGGGTTTTTCGCCGCCTTCGTAGCAGCTCCATGTAAGATGGTAAGGGGTTTTTAATTCAAGTCCCTTTTTAACGACTGCGGTCTTGTTTGCCTTATAGAAAGGAGCAGTAACCTTCACCTTGCCATAAGTTCCTAAAGAAATTGCAGAGCCGATTGTATCTACGAATTCCACAGAGCAGTCTGCATAAGCGTTTCCCGCGGCATCATCAGAATGAACTCCTATAAAGATTTCTGTATCTTCGTCTTCAAACAGTCCCTGGGCAAGGCTTGCGCAGACGCTGAGCATAAGCCCGTTCCTGAACGGAACATAGGTGCTGACTTTGCCTTCTTCTGTTTTTTTCACCTGCTCGCTGTAACTTACATGCTCAATTTCTTTGGTTGAACCTGCCAAAAGAGAACAGTTTGAATACTTCATAATGGAAGACAAATCGAATTCATAATGAGGTACCTTGTAAAAGTCACTGATTTTTCTTGAACATTCAATTTCTTTGCTATGCTTCTGACCATAAAATATTGAAACAGAAATGACATTTTCTGCACCAAACTCCTCTACGGCAAGCGACATACAAGTCGTGGAATCAATTCCACCAGATGAGAGAACTATTGCTTTTTTCATTGATTTTCCTTTTATTTTTCAGTTCGGTACGGCACTATTTCCAGCTGTTGCGTCTGTCCACGCTGGCAAAAAGCCGGTCCTTTGCAATACCTTCGTAATAAGTCCCGGTTTTTCCATAATTTGCAAAGGGATAAATTGAAATGCCTCCGCGGGGAGTAAAAATTCCTTGAACCTCAATGTATTTCGGGTCAAGAAGCCTGATAAGATCCTTCATGATGATGTTGGCACAGTCTTCATGAAAATCGCCATGGTTTCTGAAGCTGAAAAGGTACAGCTTAAGGGATTTTGACTCTACAATGAACCTCTCCGGAATATAATTTATTCGGATTTCTGCAAAATCTGGCTGTCCTGTTTTAGGACATAAAGAAGTGAATTCCGGACAGTTTAACATGACCATATAATCATTGTCCGGATGTTTGTTTGGGAACCTTTCCAAAAGGTCAGGATTGTAGTCGTAAGTGTACTTGGTATTCTGATTTCCAAGCAGAGTTACGCCTTCAAGTTCAGTTTCTGAACGACTCATAAAAATACTCCATAGTTTTGATAAAGCGGGATGGTTTCGAACCGCTAGCAATTTGATTATAGTAAAAATATGCATAAAATAACAGTAGCAGCCATGTTTTTATAAAAATGGAAATATAACAACCGACAGAATAAGCATCTTCCTGCTTTTGCAGAATTTCAAACAATGCTAAAATCACTATGAGGGATCAAGCATTTTCTGCCGCAAACAACAACGTGAGCCGTATTCTATAATGAAATACTTACGGCAGCACAGCAGATACATTAAGTCTTAATTATCGAACCTCTCTTCTAGTATAAGAAAAGTTCTTGCGGTCCATAATGCTGTAACCCTACGAAAAAATAAAAAAAAGGAACAGAAATGCCTAATCTTGACCAGATTATTTATGCGGCTGTCCGTTGCATCCCTCTTGGAAAAGTTGCGACTTATTCACAGATTGCTGCACTTGCAGGAAATTGCAATCTACGCCGTTATGTAGGAAATTCTTTGCATAGAAATCCGAACAACAGCACAACCCCATGCCACCGCGTAGTAAATTCAAAGGGATTTTGTTCCGGGAGCTTTGCATTCGGAGGTTCAGACGAACAGCAGAAAAAGCTACAGGCAGAAGGTATCGGATTTATAAACAATCATGTGGACATGCAGAAATTCTGTATAACACAGGAAGACTTTGAAATTATGAGAGAAGAACTTCTACAGATAAAAATGTCATTTTCAAGCACTTAAATTTTACACCCAACTCTTTTAATGCCAGAATAAATTCATGTCAGAAGAAAACACAATCAAAATACACTCCTACAGAATCAACCTTCTGTGAAAACTTTGTAAAATCACTGCGTCTGCCCAAGCATTAACGGACAATTCAAACCATTGCATTCACGAACAACGGAAGAGTCATAAAAGAACTTAATTTTTTTGCCTAACAATATTCTATACATAAAATAAATAAATTTTATTGCCAAAAACAAATTCCTCATTTATCCTTTTTTTAGCACAATTCTATTTTCAAGGAGAAATCCAAATGATTGATATTCAATATCTTCTGCTTTTACAGAATCTACGAGAAACCACATGCGGTGTTTTCAACGAATTTTTTAATGGCATTTCAAAGGTTGCCGTTGATGTTATCTTTTTTCTTCCCTTTGTAATCTATTGGGCATGCGACACAGTATGGGGAAAACGACTGATGGTAAGTCTATTCAGCGGTGAATTCTTAAACGGCGTAGTAAAACTTTCTGTCTGCGCATATCGACCATGGATCCGCTCCGATTTAATAGAACCTGCAGGTGATTCAAAAATTGCAGCTACAGGATATTCATTTCCTAGCGGACATACCGTTCATGCAACGACGATATACGGAACGACCGCCATATGGCAATGGAAAAAACGACGTTGGCTTGGAATTCTTTGTATAATCGGTATCGCACTCACTGGGTTTTCACGAAATTTCCTTGGAGTTCACACTCCTCAAGACGTTCTTGTAGGCTGCACCGAATCCTTACTCCTTATTTTTTTCATAGGAAAAATTCAGGACTATATTTCTGATAATGAAAAAAAAGCAGATCTGCTTTCTGCCATAGGAATCATCCTAATTGCCGCTGCACTTGTTTATATAAAACTAAAACCTTATCCCATGGATTATATCGACGGAAAACTTCTTGTTGATCCTCAGAAAATGATGGTAGACTGCTTTAAATTCAGCGGTGCCCTGCTGGGATTTATAGCCGGAACTTTTCTGAATCGAAAAAAAATCAGATATGAAATTCCGTTCGCCCATAAAAATCTTCCGGTTCTTACCTCAGTCGGAACAGGTATTCTTTTTTCATGGAAAGAATTCTTTGCAAAAGCAACAGTCATTCCCGTTTTCGGAACACAATGGGGAAACCTTCTGGCCTTTTTCCTTATGTCAATTTTCGGTCTTATAATCTGGCCTATCGTAATCAGAAAGAACACTGAACAAGAATAATACTTTTAAACATCTGAACCCCGTAATCTGATATGTACCCCTTTTACTTTTGTCCAGTAAAAGGGGTACATATCATCCCAGCGGGGTTCTTTTTTTTACCAAACTTTCGCCCTGTACTTCTTTAATTCCGAGCGGATTCTTTTCATTTTAAGTTTTCGCTCTTTGCTTGCTTTTGTAGGCTTTGTAGGCTTACGTTTCTTTGGAACAACCAACGCCTGCACAATACGATTTTCTATGCGTGAGAGTGCAATCTTCCGGTTCAATTCCTGAAAACGCTCATCATCTACATTCAAATACAGAAAATCTTCCGAGTTAATAATTGAAGAAAGTTTATTTCTAAGCAGCATACGTTCTTCTTCTGTAATACCGCCAACCGCAGATACAGCAAGCTGAAGACAGACTTTTGTGTTCACCTTATTTACGTTTTGCCCGCCTTTTCCGCCGCTTCTTGCAAAAGTAATTTGAGAATTTTTTATGATTGATTCGTGCAGTTCAAATTTATTCATATCCCAAAATTATAACATATAAGAAATATTTTTGAAGATTCTTACAAAATTTTGCAAAATCAGAAAATTTCAAACGCTCAATAAAAACAATCAGAAACTGGCAGATTCCCCTAAAAATGCGAGTACATCAAGATACGTACAATCAGAAGGGAACAAAAAAAAATGCCCCGATATAAAACGGAGCATCAAAAAAGAATTTCATTCAATAAACGCCACTTGCACAAGCAGCCGGCATTGTTCGTTATCAAAAGGTATAACTGCCGTTTCCGGCACCTTAATACGACTCAGAGGTCGAAGTGCAGCTTGCGACTGCGAATCCGTCAGCTGTTGCTCAAGAACAAACGCATTTTTTTATTTTACCTGAACGCCGCAGCCTTTGTGAGATTCTTCCCAGGCCTTTGCAAGCTGAAGCAGTTTTGCCTCGCTGAACATAGGACCTGCAAACTGCATTCCAATCGGCATTCCATCTGTTCCGGCTGCCTTACCAGCAGGAACATTTACAGAAGGTATACGCGCAAGGTTCACAAATACTGTGTACATGTCGCTAAGATACATTTCAAGAGGATCATCAACTTTCTGACCAAGCTTAAATGCAGGTGTAGGACAAGTAGGACAAAGAACAATGTCGTAAGTTTCAAAAAGCTTAGCCATTTCGCGCTGAATTCGTGCGCGCACAGTCATTCCTTTCTTGTATGTATCACCGCTGAACTGTTCAGAAAGCACATAGTTTCCTATTACAATACGGCGCTTAACTTCCGGCCCAAACCCCTCGCTACGGGTATCAACATAAAGCTCATCATATCCCTTTTCGTTGTCCACGCGGCGGCCATAGCGGATACCGTCAAAACGGCTCAAATTGCTGGCAGCCTCGCTCAAAGCAATTACATAGTAAGAAGCGATGGACGCATCCAGAACAGGAAGGTCAACTTCATCAATCTTTGCGCCTTTTTCTTCAAACCATGCACGGGTAGAATCAAAAGCAGATTTTACATCTTTATCCAGTCCCTTTGTTTCAAGGAACTGCTTAGGAATTGCAATCTTCAAAGAAGAAAAATCCGTGTACGGCTTAAGATCCTTCAATGAATCGGTATCCGGCAAATCCGCACTTGTATCATCATAAAAATCAGCGCCGGCCATGCAGCTTAAAGGAAGCGCAATGTCATCCGGAGTGTGGCCCATAATTCCAACCTGATCAAGAGAAGAACCGTACGCAACAACGCCCCAGCGGCTCAAAACTCCGTAAGTAGGTTTAAGCCCGTAAATACCGCAGTAACTTGCCGGTAGACGAACAGAACCACCGGTTTCTGTTCCCAAAGCAAAAAGAGCCTGATTTCCGCTTACAGCTGCAGCAGAGCCGCCCGAAGAACCGCCCGAAACATATTCTCGGTTAATCGGATTTCTTGTTGCTCCATAAGAAGAATATTCTGTTGAAGAACCCATCGCAAATTCATCCTGATTACAACGTCCAAGAGGAATTGCGCCAGCTTTTTCCAATCTTTCTATTACAGTCGCACTATACGGTGCAACATATCCTTCCAAAATTTTAGAACCGCATGTAAGTTTATGCCCCTTACAACTGATATTATCCTTATTTGCAAAAGGTACTCCAAGCAAAGGCTTTTCTGCAAAAAGAGCGTCCACGGATCCATTTGATCTTGCTGCTTCTATTTCTTTGTCAGCCGCCTCTGCTTTTGTCAATGCATCCTCATACATCTCCAAAAAAGCGTTCAAAGGTTTGTCACTGGCTTTGTCAGCCTCAAAAGTTTCAATTGATTTTTTTACAAGCGCACTGCTAGTTGTTTCTCCAGCCTTCAATGCCTTTATAGTTTCTTCTATTGTGTACATAAAATTCATTTCCATATCAAAATATTAGAGGGGGAAAGCCTTCCCCTCGGTTCAACTAAACGGTGATTTCGACAAGTACTTCGACAAGCTCAGTAACCACTCAATCACCGTTTATTCTCACCTACCCCTTCTAGCGGGGCAAACCGGGTTTTCCCCGCAACGCCCCTTTCTTAACAAAGCCCAATTTCAAGCACCGCCAGAAAGTCTCGTCTCGAACCGTGTCTACCATATAAAACTAAAAACAGTCTTTCTACGGTTCCCTTATATCAGGCTCCCTCACCAAGAACCTTTGGTACCTGGAAGTAGCCATCCATGAAGTTTTCACTTACATTCTTTACGTTTGGAATATCAAGGCCCTGAACAACCTCATCTTCGCGCAGTTTCTCAGCGACTGTCGAAGGATATGCGTCATACGGATTTTCGCTATCATCGTACTTAGAAAGAATATCAAAATAGCCGACAATTTCGTTTGCCTGCTTTTTCAATGTTTCAAGATTTGTGCTTTCCGGAGAAAGTCTTGAAAGATACAAAAGATTATTCAATGTTTCTTCATCGATTTGTTTGTGAGTACTCATAATGCTATTATAAAAAAAAGCAGGCTCTTAGGCAATCTTAATTAAATACGATTTTCCAGCTGGAACAAGTAATTCCATAAAGTCACCGTTCAAGTCTGCTTCAAGGGATTCTCCAAGGGCATCCCTTTCAGGAACATAAAGGAACTTGCGGCCAAAAATGGCAAGCGGAAGCCTTATCTTTCTGTTATGCTCATCGCTGGAAGCAACTGTAATCCAGAGCTCTTCTTCTGTAAAACGCGCAAAAGCAAAAACCTGATCCTTTGCCCATACAATCCTAAAACCGCCGTCACAAAAAACTGCGGAACTTGTCTTTATACGGCAAAGCTTTGAATAAAGCCTGTAAATTTCCAGATTTTCAATATCCCGGTCCCACGGCATTGTATAGCGGCAACCTTCGTTATCATGCATTCGGCCGGCTATATCTGCTTCGTCTCCGTAGTACACGTTAGTACAACCAGGAAGAGTAAACAGCATCTTTACAGCACCTTGTACTGCATCTTCAGAAATTGAGTGATCATTATGAAAGCGCGAAATATCATGACTGTCCAAAAGATTAAACAGAACCTGCTGTATTACAAACGGAAGCCGGGCAAGATAACCGCCAATCCATTCTGCAAGCGATAACGCAGAAAGCTTATTCGGAATGTTCCTCAATTCCGGGCAGAACGAAGTAAAAAAATCCCTCTGTCCATAAAAAGCACGGATCGGGCGGCATGAACCAAAATAGTTCATCGGACTATCCCATTCATCGCCGTTCAAAAAATCCCTGCAATCCGTCCAATCTTCAGCAAGAATATAGCCCTGAGGATTTTCTTCTTTTATGCTTTGCCTTATCTGAGGCCATACATCATGATGAAGCTGAACCAGATCGTTTCGTGCCATGGTATCTGCAACGTCAAAACGCCATCCGTCAATACAGAACGGTTTTCTAAGCCATTTCTTTACAACAGAATCCTTATCTTTCCAAATACGGCACCTCAATTTTTCGCTTGCATAATTCAAGGTTGGCAGTGTCGGAACATCGAACCATGCCTTATAGGAATTGTCTTTATTAAAGAAATAATATTCCCGTTCTTCTGAATCCGGATTATTATATGCACCCTCTGTCTTAGGAAAGAAAGTTCCGTCTCTGTTGAACCATCGGTTTGCAATGCCGGTATGATTTATGGAAACATCCAGAATAATTTTCATTCCATTCTTGTGTAGTTCAGAAACAAGCTCTTCCAATGCCTTATCACCGCCAAAATGCGGATCAACATGAAAATAATCAAGACAGTCATATTTATGAACAGTCGCTGCATAAAAAATTGGGTTTAAATAAAGCGCTGTAACACCCAATCTTTTAAAATAAGGAATCTTCTGTTTTATTCCAATAAGATCTCCGCCATAAAAATCAAGACAGCGTGCGTTCTCATAATCCTGAGGGACAGACGACCAGTCATTTATGCGCGTTGCAGGGAAACCGTCAAAAATATATTCATTATCCTTTACACTTAAAGAATCGTCACCATTGCAGAATCTTTCTGGAAAAATCTGATAGAAAACCGCATTCTTCACCCACTCCGGCTGAACATAATCAGTCAGAATTCTAAAGTTGTGTCCTTCGTCTAGAATATGGTCATGCATACCTGCCTGATCATAATAGTAAATATGATTTTCAGTCGCTATAAAAAACTGATAGCTAAATTCATTTTCATAAATGCAGACATCAGCAGAGAAATATGCCAGTCCATCCCTCTCAAAAACTTTTTTCATCTTTACAGGAATAGTCGTACCATTACGTTTTCCGCTCAAAAAAACATTCTCTACAGGAGCATCCGCAAACATCCTGATAAAAACAGAAACCGTCTCTCCTTTTTTCGGACAAGGATTACTCACAAAATTTTTAGAACCGTCGGAATAAACACTGTCAAACCAATAAAATGAATCATTCATAAGGACAGTATAATTTTGTTTTAAATATAGGTCAAACTAAGTTTTTTTAATCTGTCAGTCTCTTATAATATCCAGTTTTTTTGACTGATATTCCGGAAGGAATTTCTTGCGGCCTCCATTTTCAAACTGAACTTCAATCACGACTTCGCCACTATCTGCACAGCTCGAAACAATCTGACCGTATCCATAATCATCATGGTAAAGCCGCACGCCTTTTTTCCATTTTTCAAGGATTTCTGCCTTAGGAGAAAGTTCTTCTTCATCTTCTGAAAAACCACCACCTGAACCAGAAGCTCTTGCGTAAACCAAAGGAACCTTTCCAAGCACCTTGAATACACCGCCGGCTTCCATAAGAAACGGACTTGGCATCATCGGTTGTGTATGTCCATAAAGACGGCGCATTGCACAACTTGTTATATAAAGTTCGTCCTTTGCACGTGTTATTCCTACATAAAACAGCCTGCGTTCTTCTTCAAGCTCATCACCAATTTTATCTTCCCGAGGAAAAATGCCGCCCTCAAGCCCTGTTATTATTACACGGTTAAATTCAAGTCCCTTTGTATTGTGCAGCGTAATCAGGGTTACAGCGTCAGCGCTCTCTCCGGCCTGCTCTGCAAGACTGCGGTCAAGTTCAATGGAATCCAAAAAATCCAAAAGTCCTTTATTTGAAAGCGGATAATCGGCAGCACTGTTCACAAGTTCTTCCATATTTTGAACTTTGCTGGTTCCGTCCACATCGTCCTGAGCCTTATGAAATTTATCCAGTTCAGAATCTTCAATCACTTTCTGAATAAAAACCGACAACCTCTCATAATCAGAACTTTCTTCATTCGTGCCTGCCGCAGCCCCTGCAAGATTTTCCGTAACAGGGTCTCCTTCAATTTCCCCGGATTTTTCATCCAAGTAAGAGCGAAGATTTTTCATCATCGAACAGAAGTCCTTAAGCCCTTCTCTGGCTTTTTTTGTAAGTGTTTCAGAACAGTTTTCTGCAGAATCCAAAAGGTTGAAATTCTCCAGAAGAGCCCCCGCAGTTGAATGTGCAGCCGCCACGATTTTTTCCTGTGATTTTTCGCCAACCCCGCGGACAGGCTTATTCACAATACGGGCAAAAGCAATCTCGTCCCTTGGATTAGCCAAAAGAGAAAGATAACTCAAGGTATCTTTAATCTCTTCGCGTTCATAGAATTTTAACGAACCGACGACAGTATATGGAATTTGTTCATGGAGGAATTCTGTTTCAAAGCCAAGCGACTGAGCATTCGTCCTGTATAAAATTGCAAAATCACTGTAAAAAGCCCCGGCCTCTACAGCCTTATGAATCAATTGCGAACAGAAAGCAGCCTCTTTATCCTGATTATCAAGAAAAACAAGCACAGGATCCTTTCCTTCTCCACGCTCCGCAACCAAAGTCTTACCAAGTCTGTCAACATTATTGGAAACAACTGCATCCGCCGCTTCAAGTATTTTCCCAGTTGAACGGTAATTCCGCTCCAACCGAATAATCTTTGTGCCTTCAAACTGCTCTGGAAACCTGAGAATATTCTGTACTTCTGCACCACGGAATTTATAGATAGACTGATCATCATCACCTACAACACAGACATAAGTTCCGCTTCCATCTTGAACTCCGCTGAGCGACTGCAAAAGCATGAACTGGGCAACATTGGAATCCTGATACTCGTCAACCATTATCACACGGAACCTGTGCTGCATCTGCTTCCTGATCTGATCATTCTTATTCAGAATCTGAACCGGCCGCATAATCAAATCACCAAAATCCGCATTACCTGTAGCCCTAAGACGCTCCTGATATGCCCTGTAAATTTCTGCAAGTTCACCATCTTCATCAAAACGGCTCAAATCATCCTCTGGAGTAAGACAATAATCCTTGCACAAAGAAATTTTATGCGCTGCGATATTCGCCTGTTTTTTTGTCATTCCCGGCATAGCCTTCATCAAAAGACTTGCAGAATCATCATCGTCGTAAACCGTAAAATTTGGATCAAGACCGGCTTCTTCTGCATAACGGCGCAAAAACCAGGCACCAAAACTGTGAAAAGTCTTAATTTGAGCCTCAGAAGCCATCGGTTCAAGTGCAACAGCACGTTCCCTCATTTCATTCGCAGCCTTCTTTGTAAAAGTCACCGCAAGAATTGACCACGGCTGAACAGCTTCGTGCTGAATAAGATAGGCGATTTTTGTAGTAATAACACGCGTTTTACCAGAACCCGCACCAGCCAAAATCAAGAGAGGCGAACCGTTATGAACAACAGCCTCAGTCTGTTCAGGATTTAAAGTTTCAAGATATTCAAATGCCATTTTTCTTCCGTTAACTACTTTTCTGTCGCAAATTCAATTCCATTACTTTCAATATTGGAATTAAGGCTGGAATCTCCTGTTAAAATACCATCCAAGTCAACATCACTTGAGCCGACAATTTTTACACGTACAAAACGACCTGTTTTTACAAAATTCATTTCGTTTCCAAGCTCTTTTTCGTAACGCACTACTACACTGCCGTCCACGTCCGGTGCCTGAAACCATGCACGCCCGATTGCAATTCCCTCACTGCCTTCTACGACCTCTTCTATCAAGACATCGTATTCATTTCCAACACGTGCAGCAAGATGATTCCGTGTGATTTCTTTTTGAACAGTACAAAGTCTATCTGCTCTGGAAACAGCAGTCTTTGAAGAAACCCTGCCTTTGTACGAATATGCAGGAGTATCTTCTTCGCGGCTGTACGGAAAACAGCCCGACCAATCGCTTTCAAGTTTCTTCAAAAATTCAACTGTTTCAGCAGCATTTTCATCTTTTTCACCAGGAAATCCAGTTAAAAAAGTTGTGCGCAAAGCTGCATTTGGTAAAGCCGCGCGGATATCATAGGCCAATCTTAGATACTCTTCAGAGCTTCCCTTACGGTTCATCTTGTGAATAATTTCTTCCGATCCACTTTGAAACGGAATATCAAAATAGGGAAGCAGCCTTTTATCCTTCTTCATTACAGGCAGAATATCCCGGTTAAAATGATCAGGATGAATATACAGCGGACGTACAATAAAGTTTCCTTTTATTTCAGATATCATTTTCAAAAGGCGGGCAAGCCCAGATTCAGCTTTCGTTCCGCAGTTTTTTCCGTCTTTCCATTCAGGAAGAGAAAGCCTGCCGTCACCAAAAACATTATCTCCCTCTCCGGTCCCGTAAGCTGCCAGATCCTGACCAATCAGGTTGAATTCAACGATTCCTTTCGAATACAAATCTTGTATTTCATTGATTATTGATTCAGCAGGGCGGCTTCTAAGCTCTCCCCGTATAACTGGAATTGCACAGAATGAACAGTGATTTGAACAACCTTCCGTAATCTTTACAAAAGCGCTTCCCTTGTATGCAAGAAAAACCCTACGCTCTCCGGTGCAGACACCTTCCTGCTTATATGTATGAACCGGACGACCGCCAGCCATCATCTCGCGGATAGTTTCATCAATTTTATCAAGATTTCCGTTACCAAAGATTCCGTCCGCTTCGGGCAAAGCTTCGTTAAAAACAGTAGCATAACGTTCTGCCAGACATCCTGTCAAAAGAATTTTTGCACCAGGATAATCTCGGCGAGCAGCACAAACTGCATCCAATGACTCTTTTTTTGCAGATTCAATGAAACCGCATGAATTTACGATTATAAGCTCAGCTTCCGAAGGATCGAAAGTCTGTTCCAACCCCAATGACAGAAGGCGGGCTACAATAAGCTCACCATCAACCTGATTTTTGGCACATCCGTGCTGATCAATAAAAAAATTAGTCAAGTTCTATTACCACCAGCTTGTACTTTCCGTCAGTATCCTTGATCCACTTAATATCCTCTACAAGAACCTGACCAGCTTTTCCGATTTCAAGATCATATCCCTTAGAATCCGCAGTAATTGAGAATTTTACAGTATTACAGTTTCCCATCCACAAGCGAATACCATTATTAGCAGTCATAGTAACAACTTCACCACTGGAGAAATATCCTTCTACCGGATCATGTCTGTCAACGCGGTAACGGAATTCACTTGATCCTCGGAAACTGCCGTTAAGCGTGAACGGATAAGCTCTGGTATCTTCCAAAACAACAAGCTGCTTATGATTTGAATTGATTTCGGAAACAAAAGGAATTGCACTTGTATCTGTTGTACCAGATGCAATATAAACACCTTCGCCACGCTTAAGAAGCCTTACTTCTGCACCACGAGAACTGTCCGTAGAAGAAATGTCAGAAACATAGACAATAAGATCCGACATTGTATCGCCGTCTATATCAAGCTCTGTTTCTTCTGCAAGGTCTGTATAAAGCGTTCCGACAGGGCACTGCAACCCGAACGAAGCAAGAGTATCGCTTACTGTAAGAATAATATTACCGCCTTTAGCCGGATACAGAATCTGATCGCCCTTATACAGACGTGAAGAAAATGCCTTGTCGGTAAGCTCATAAGTTTTTGCAGACCCATTTTTATCCAGCACAACTTTCCTTCCGTCATCGGTCTTTCTATTGAATACAAAGATATAAAGGACTACGAAAATCGCTGCAAGCGCAAAGAATGCTGCCGAACATATACTTGGCCAGAAAAACCATGGCTTTTCGTGAACAATAAGTCCTTCCGGCACAGGAGATTCCTGAAGCTTTTTTGCACGGTACAGATTGGCAACCGTATCAGGATTGACATTGAGATACTCTGCATAATTACGCATAAATCCCAACATATAAGCTTCTCCAGGAAAGGCGGAGACATCTTCTTCTTCAATACCTTTTATGAATGCAGCAGCAATCGAAGTTTCTCTGGATGCTGAATCTATATCAAGTTCCCGGGCAAGGCGGGCATTTTTTAGTATTTCACCATAACTGTCCATAATCAAACCCTACTCAGAAAACAAGAAATTATTGTAATTATTTGCAGATGACGGAGGATCATAAATAAACCTTTGATCCGTAAGATCCTGATTAAGCTTGTAATCCGTAAAATTGAATACAAAAGATTCACCGCGCGTAGTCACAGCCTCAACACGGCGGATAAGTTTTGTTTCTGCCGAAACAGCAAGTTTGATATATCGGAATGCTTCCGTCGTATTACGTCTGTTAAGATAGAGTTTTACAACTTTTTCTGATGAGCCTGGTTCAAGCGGAACAGGAGCCTGCCCGACTTCGTAAGCAACAGTATAATATCTGGACATAAGGGCAAGTCCGTTTGAAGTTGCAAGCGTTGCAGCATTACCTTCACCCTTTACAGACTGCTGAAGAACAGCCGCCGCATCAGGAAGATAAACAGTAAGCATATCTCCGTTAAAACATATAACCTGCTCTGCAGGAGATGTAAAATCCATTCTAAGAAGGTCAGATTTTTTATAAGAAACCTTTCCCGACATTTCAAGGCGGTCGGCCTTTATATCAAAATCAGCTTCATAATCCTTTAAGGTTGAATAATAATCAGATACAGATTTAAAATAAGCACTTGCCGTAGTAATTTCCTGCGCAAAAGAAAAAACAGCCGCTCCGGCAAAAAGCAGGCTCGCAATAAAAATCTTAAGTTCTTTTTTCATAAAGAATATTTTATTACATTTATCATTATTCTTCAATATTATGCATATTTTTATTTTCGCGCTTGACAATTCGGCGTACTGCCTTTATATTTAATTTATCAGCCGATAATCACGGCTGCATTTCTTAGGTGTCCACCATTTCAAATTATTGCCAACATATTATGCATATAAAGTTATGTAGATTCCTAAAACAAACTTGTTTCAGTTCTTGCGCACATGCAATTTTAATCCTGAAACAAATTCCAAGCGGAAAAATGTTTATTACCTTGAACTCCTTCGAAAAGTGAAGTTTTCGAAGAGTCCGTCAAAAATTTACTCTGCAGATGGAGCTTCGGAAGAAGGTTCCGGCAGAGATTCCTGTACAGTGTTTTCCGTAAGCTTCTGACAATGTTTCGCTCCATTAACAATGTCATAGAACTCCTTGCCTTCCATCGTTTCTATTTCAAGAAGCCTTGAAGCGATAAATTCAAGAAGATCCTTATGCTCCGAAAGAAGATTTTTTACAAAGGTATAACGTTCATCCATGATTCTGGCAATTTCTTCATCAATGTACTTCTGTGTATCTTCACTGAATTCGCGTACAAGATTCGGCTCACCACCACGATTACCAAGAACACCTTTTCCTAAAGTCATATTCTTGAACTTTTCGCTCATACCAAAATCTACAATCATGCTCTTTATGATTTCTGTAGCACGTGCAATATCGTTGCTTGCCCCTGTAGAAATATCATCAAGCAGGATTTCTTCAGCAGCGCGTCCGCCCATAAGAGAATCAACTTCATTTATAAGATCCTTGCGGGTCATAAAATTCTTTTCTTCTGCCTCGCGGTATTGGGTAAAGCCACCTACACCATGACTGCGAGGAACAACCGTAATCTTGTTTACAGGTTCATGGTCAGGAGTAAATGCAGCAACAAGAGCATGACCGGTTTCATGAACCGAGACAAGACGCATTTCTTTTTTATTGTCCTTACGGCTTTTTTTCTTAAGACCAATACTGACCTTATCAATCGCTTCGTTAAAGTCTTCCATCGTTACTTTCTTGCGCTTATTACGTACCGCAAGAAGAGCGGCTTCATTTACAACGTTTGCAAGGTCTGCACCTGCGAATCCTGTAGTTCCATGCGCAATGGAATTAAAATCAACATCACTGTCAAGCTTAACGTTCTTTGCATGAATACGCAGAATGTCTTCCCTGCCTTTTACATCCGGCTTTTCAACAGGAACCTGACGGTCAAAACGACCTGGTCTGAGCAAAGCAGGATCAAGGATATCTGCACGGTTTGTAGCAGCAAGAATTATAAGACCTTTTTCATTTTCAAAACCGTCCATCTCTACAAGAAGCTGGTTCAGAGTCTGTTCACGCTCATCATTACCGCCACCAAAACCATTTACACGGCTTTTACCAAGAGCATCTATTTCATCTATAAAAACAATACATGGTGCTTTTTCGCGGGCCTGCTTAAAAAGATCTCTTACGCGGCTTGCGCCCACACCGACAAACATTTCTACAAAGTCTGAACCGCTGATACTAAAGAACGGAACGCCGGCTTCTCCTGCAACTGCACGAGCAAGCAAAGTTTTACCAGTTCCCGGAGGACCAACCAAAAGAACTCCCTTTGGAATTTTACCGCCGATATCAGTATATTTTTTCGGTTCTTTAAGAAAATCTACAACTTCTACAAGTTCTTCTTTTGCTTCATCTACGCCGGCAACATCAGCAAAGCGGGTCTTTACTTTTCCTTCTTCAACAGCTTTTGCACGCGACTGACCAGCCCCGAATATGCTGCCCATTCCTCCGCCTGCACCACCAGTCATTTTTCTGAAAATAAGAAAATAAATAAGGAAGATAATTCCAAACGGAACAATCATGTTCATTAAAAGAGAGAGAAGATAATTATTCTGCTTTTCTACGAATTTGTATGTTATGCCTTTTTTATCAAGAAGCTCAATAAAACTGTTCATCGGATAACCGGTAGTTTTATACATAAGCCGCTTTTTCTGGTCAATTTTTAAAAGAGAAAGACCTTTTGCATTGGAATCATCAACGATGATTTCCGGCCCGTAACCTATGTAATAATTGTCGGCAATTTCAACCTCTACAATCTGATCGTTTTCTACCATAGATTTAAACTTTGAAAACTCTATAGTATTATTTTCCCTGCCAAAAAAGATAAGATCGCCAAGAGAAATAAGTACGAAAATCAAAATCATCACGCCCCAAAAAGGGAATCGCTTTTTATTATTATCCTTTCGTTTGTTTTTATCGTCTTCCGGTCCCGCCAATTTAAAGAAATTATACGGGTCAAAATCGTCTTTGTTATTGTCTTTTTTATTTTCGTCACTCATACTTATACTAAATATACGAATTATTAAGCAAATTGTCGACAGAAAAAGCAGTATTTTATAAGAAAGCTGCTGCCTAAAAAGAAAAATAAAATATACTTTTCAGACAGCCTCAGTACGTTTTTTATGCTTTAAAAATTATTGCTTTACGGTAAAAAATCCAGGAGCTTCTGTACCGCCATCTACACGTGCATATGTTTTATCATTACCTAAGTCAGATCCAGAACGAACCGTTCCCTTTCCCCCTGTCAATTTGTAATGACAGAAGAAAACACTTCCCTCACCACTACAATTTGACCAATCTGTACCTTCTTTTACATAAATTTTCTCAAGTTCATTTATATGGTCAAAAATAGCGGTTATATCTACACCGTTAGAAAATTCAAAACCAGATATATCCAAAGTCTTTAGTTTCTCACACTGCTGGAACATAGACTTTGCACTTGTAACCTTTTTTGTATCAAAGCTGCTTAAATCAAGTTCTGTAATTTTATCACAAACATAAAACATTGATTCCATGGTTTCTACATTTTCTGTGTTAAAACCAGAAATATTAATTTTTGTCGTATTATAACAGCAACAGAACATTTTGTTCATATTTTTTACATTTTTTGTATTAAATGAGCTTAAATCTATTTCACATAAGCGGCAATTAGCAAACATTTCTTCCATGTTCTCTACTTTGTCAGTCTTTAATATACTAAAATCAAAAGTGGTAAATTTAAACTCAAAAGCATTATAGAACATACGCTGCATGTCCTTTACATTGCTTGTATCAAAAGAAGAACTTACATTAAATGCTTCCAATGACGAGCAGCCGGAAAACATCTGTTTCATAGACTCTACATTTTTTGTATTAAAACTTCTTAAATCCAATTTTTTTATAAAACAACACGACTTGAACATCGCATCCATAGAAGTAACTTTACTTGTATCAAAATCCTCAAGATAAATTTCATTAAGCTTTTGACAGTCCATAAACAAGTTGGAAGAATCTGCATTAAGAATCAGAACATCATCAGCTCCAATATAGTAGTAAATTGTCTTTGATTCTGAATCATACCAAAGAGGAACAGATTTTCCTTCTTCAAGTGCAATATTTTTAGTTTCAACAGAACTATTTGGAGCCGTATTTGATTTTTTAAAGTATTCTGCTTCTGTATTGCAATCCAAAGCCTTTATGGCATTATTTATTTCGGTTCCTTTTTTTAATTGGAAATATTCTTTCCAATAAGCAGTAATAACAGTTGGCTTTTCAATTGTTTTTGTAAAATCAAATTTTGTACCGTTTTCATCAGTCCAATAAAGGAAATCACAGCTCTCTTTTTGTGGGACACTAGGCTCTGCTACACATGTTCCTTCATAAACTTTTACGATTGTTTCTGTACTTCCATTATTTGCATTAAATTTTACGTTATAGTTCCATGCTGCCTTGAGAGTAAAACTCTTTGTCACTGGTTTTGTAAAATCATATTTTGTGCCGCTTTCATCAACCCATAAAGCAAATTCACAGTTTTCTTTTTGTGGGACTACAGGCTCTGCTACACATGTTCCTTCCAAAACATTTACGATTGTTTCTGTACTTCCATTAGCGGCATTAAACTTTACTATACAGTACCCTTTCCATGTTGCTGTAAGTGTAAACCCCTTTGTTACGGGCTTTGTAAAATCATAAGCTACTCCGCTTTCATCAATCCATGCAGAAAATTCACAGTTTTCTTTTTTTGGAACTGTTGGCTCAGCAACCATATTTCCTTCTACAACTTTTACAGAGGTCTCTTCACATCCATTGCCGGCATTAAATTTTACAACATGGTACCGCTCCCATATTGCCTTAAGAGTTAGACTTTTGTTACTGGTTTTGAGAAATCAAACTTTGATCCCTTTTCATCTGCCCAATAAAGAAAATTGCAGCTTTCTTTTTCCGGCACTTTAGGTTCTTCTACAAGTGCACCTTCTGATACAGTTACTTTTACGGGGTCAGCATCATTATCAGAATTAAAAGTTACGGTATAAATTCTCTCGCTTTTATTCAAATTAGAAAAAGCGAACAACAAGACTGCATTATTTTCTTCTTCATCAGTTTTACAGGATGCAAGAATAGAAACGGCAGACAGTAATATCACGCTTGTAATACAAGCCGCAAAGAATTTTTTGAAAGACATAATACAACTCCCTCTTATTGTTACAGCGAATAATAGATCTGACTTGTGTTTTAATATTGCATATCAAAAACAGAATTTGCATTGCTGCAACGTCTTTTACGATAGCATAATAAAAAAAATATAGAACAATTTTTCAGAAAAAAATCTGGTTCTTCAAAAACATCTGTAAAATTTTATAAAGAAAAATCTTAATGTTCCGACAATCAGAAAGTATAAGCGGATTTTATGGATTTAAAATCTGGAAAAATCGTGAGTGTTTTTGCGCTCGGGAGGAAACATGGGATTTAATCAGGCATACTCAGCATACCAGAAAACCAACGTAACTACTGCAAGTCAGGGAAAACTTGTCGTTCTTTTGTACGAGGCAGCTGTTAAAAATCTAAAGCTTGCCGCAGGACTTCTTGATTCAGAAGACAACCTGAAACCTGGTGATATTGAAAATTTTGGAAAATACATCCAGAAAACGCAGTCTATTATTAATGAACTTGAGGTTTCGCTGGATATGGAAAATGGCGGAGAAATCGCAAAGAACCTTATGTCGCTTTACCTTTACTTTAACAGCGAACTTACAAACATTGCCATTAAACATTCGGGAGCAAAAATAAGCTTTTTAATCGAAATGATGAGTGAATTGCTGGGAGCTTGGAAATCTGCCAGCGAAAGTACTTCTAACGCTCCGGCTTCTACTTCACTTCAGAATCACACTGCCCTTAATATTCAGGGATAAGGAATGCGTATGGAAAAAGAACTTTCTAAAGAAGAATTGGACGAACGTGTTGCCGTTTTGCGCCGCTTCAGAACCCTGCTTGAACAGCAGAGAAAAAAGTTCCAGGAATATCTTAATGTTCTTGAAAAGCAGCAGAATTCTATTGAACGCGAAGATCCAGAAGCGATTATTGCCCATGCAGAACTTGAACAGCAGGTTGTAGCAGGAATTTCAAACCTGCAGAGAGTGATTGCACCAATAAATGAGATGTACAATCTTTCTGTAAAGGGAAGCAACCTTAAAGAGGAAAAGACAGTTTCTGATCTTAAGGATGAACTTTCTAACCTTCAGCTTAAGGTTCTTGAGCAGAACAACCGGAACAGGGCGATGCTCCGTGAACACCTTACTCTTATACGCAAGCAGCTTGATAACTTTAGGAACCCCTACAGAAACAACAGAAGCGTATATGCCACAAAAATTGCAGAAGGACATCTTGTTGCCGTTGAAGTATAATTTTATATGAATGATACTGAAATTGCCCTGATTGTGGCATTTGCAAAAAACAACCGGGTAATCGGGAACGAATCCGTAATTCCTTGGAATATTCCCGAAGACCTGCACCGGTTCAAAAAATTGACTATGGGCAATGCCGCAATATTCGGAAGAAAGACTTTTGAAAGTATAGGAAAAGCTTTGTCCGGGCGTTACTGCATCGTACTTTCAAAAGATCCTGATTACCGCCCGGAAGGCGTAAAAAAAGCCTGTTCACTACAAGAAGCGGTATCTATAGCAGAAAGCGCAGGTTTTACCAGAATATTTATATGCGGCGGTCAGAGCGTATACGAAGAAGGCATTAGGTATGCGGATTTGATTTACGCGACCGAAGTTGCAGGAAATTATGACGGTGACAGATTCTTTCCTGAAATTGACCGTAAGATTTTTATTGATGCTGAGCATGAAAAACATGACGGCGAAATTCCATTTGAATATGTCTTATATAGAAGATTTAATGACGGTTTTTCGCCTTTTTATAAAAAATCAGAAAAAATAAAATCAGGAATTTACCAAAAAAATTAACCGATGAAGTTACCAGTCCGGCCCGGGATTTGAAGGGGGAGCAGGCTTGCCTGCGACGTATTTTGCAGGGCAAAATACCGACCGCGAGGGTAGCCCGGAAAAGCCCGTTGCGGACAAAACGGCCTGTAGAAATCCTAAATATATGGATTGTCGATGTTTACAACAGCGTTATAATTTTTATTATAATCGCTGATTATTGTTTTTGCTGCCAAAACCAGATCTGATTCTGAAAGAACGCAGTTTGACGGACGAAGAATGTCAAAAACCACATTTGAATGCCCGCTTCCCGGGACAATCCTTAAGTCGTGAATGGAAATAGCCGGATCGATTTTCTTTAATTTTTCCAGAATAAAGTCGCGGATTATTCCGATTTCTTTGTTATTTGTATCTACAGGATCCATGTGGATTGTTACGCTGCATCCGAATTCGCGGGCAATTGCAGATTCAGCATTGTCAATTACTTCATGAAGCAGAAAAATATCTTTATCGCCAGGAACTTCTGCATGAAGGGAAATCATCAGGCGCCCCGGACCGTAGTCGTGGATTACAAGATCGTGAATTGCGCTGATAGGCTTATAGGAAAGAGTGATCTCTTCAATGCGGCGTACAAAATTTTGGTCTGCCTTGCAGCCAAGCAGAGGATCGACAGTTTCCTTTACAGACTGTATTCCGTTTACAAAAATAAAGCCAGCTACAAAAAGCCCCGCAATTCCGTCCAAAGGAATTTTTATGCCGGGAAAGAATTTTGTTATCAATATTACAAAAAGGACTGCGGCTGTTGCGGCTGTATCTCCAAGACTGTCTTTTGCAACAGCTTCCATTGATGGTGAAGTAATTTTTTTTGCTATACGGTGATTGTAACTGTACATATAGAATTTTACGATAATGGAAAGCAAAAGGATTGCAGCTGTAAGAAAGGAAGCGTTTACTGGTTCCGGGTGAATGATTGAAATTAATGAAGACTTGAACAGCTGCAACGAAACTACGATTATGATGAATGAGACTACAAGACCTGAAATGTATTCCAGGCGACCATGACCGAACGGATGATCCTGATCGGGTTCTTTTGCAGACATTTTAAAGCCGGCAAGGGTTGTAATCGAAGCGGCGGCATCAGTTAAGTTGTTCAGGGAATCTGCAATTACAGAAACAGAACCTGAGAGAATTCCGGCAGCGGCTTTTGTACCGCTTAGAAGCAGATTAAGGAATACCCCGACTATTCCGCAAAGAATTCCATAGTTGCGACGCACATCCGGCTCGCTGATATTCTTATAGTTTTTTACAAAAATGCGTAAAAGTAAACCTACCATAAATTTTCCTCCTGTGCGTCGGAGCCATCTGTAAAAATCCGGCTTTCCAGCTTATCTTCTATTTCATCTGGTAATGCGGTAAAAAAATCCCAGCCGCACTGCTCTTCTATATAATCTACTGTGCATAAATAATGTTTCCAGCCGCCTGCGTTCTGCAAGCCTTGCGCATTGGGCATACAGACACTTATTACGGGTGTTTCTGCGGTTATGCGGGATAGATCATCTTCTCCTTTCGGGAGAACCAGGATTATCTTCCAGCAAAAAGCAGGTACTGCAATATGCCTGCCGTTTCCTCCCTCAGAAACAAGTGGAATTTCGGAAAAACTGCCGCACGCACTTGTGCCGCCGGAACCGAACTGTCCCGCTATTATATACAGTTCTTTTCCATCCTGAACAGCGGCAAGGTTACGCTCAAAAGATTCAAAATCTTTCCAAACTATGCGGTTCAGATCGGGTGCCTGAGGAATCATATTAGTCATAAGGAACGTTGCACTATTATCTTCGGTGCCGGCAGTACGATCTGCACTCGGACAGACATGTCCGCGGTCAAAGCCGTAACGCAAGAACTGATAATCCTGCTTTACGACAGCATAGCATGTTTCCGGCAGCTCAGGATCCGGTCTGAAATTATTTGAGCGGCCATTATTTCCTAAATCCGAAGAATCTAGATGCCAGCAGACAAGTTCCGGAATCAATTTATCTGTATTGTAAAATACTGCAAACTGTTTCTTATCCAAGAGGATTATACCGCCAGATTCCTGTTTTGAAAATTGAGGTGAACAGATTTCAAGAGATTCTTTATCTGCAAAAATCAATGCATTGAATGATGAGAGGAAAATAAGAACTGTCAAAAAAAGTTTTCTTCTGAAC
>JAFOSK010000089.1 GCA_017392945.1 Treponema sp. | reverse complement strand
TTAATCCTCCTTACAGTTGTATCACCTTCCGTTTTCGGAATGTCGTTTTGCCCCCCCCCATACACATCTTCTTAGAACTATCCTGCCCCATATCAAACAAAAGTATATGCGACAAGGGTGACAAATAACGGCACCAGCGAATTTATTTTATAAGTTTAAACAGGCTTACTTGATTTTCAAGATTAGAGAATCCGTTCTTTATCCCTTTCCTTCTATACATCCACGCCAGACTTAAAGAGTTTCATCATTTCATTCGTAAGACTGTAGTTATTGGGCTGAAGCTCAATCTCGTTTCGGCTGACCCATTCGGCATATTTAAGCTCATTCTCATCCATTTTGATTTTATCATCACCATCAACATCACAGAAAAATCCTGCCAGAAGATCCTGATCCAAAGCCCAGGGCTGCGATTTGTAATAGCGGATATTCTTTATCTTAAGGCCAACCTCTTCCATAACCTCGCGTTCTACCGTCTGCTCAAGCGTTTCGCCAAACTCAGTAAAACCCGCGACCAGAGCTGAATGTGCATAACCGATCCTGTATTTTGTAATAAGAATTTTATCTCCATTAATAATTCCAATAATCACTGCAGGATTTATACGCGGATAGATTTTTGTTTTGCAGTCCGGACACACAAGTGCACGTTCAACCGTGTCGTGTTCCAGAGTATGTGCACAACGTCCGCAGAATTTATTATCATCATACCACTTCCAAAGATGATATGCAGAAAAGGCTGCAAAAAGTTCTACATTTGAAGAAAGCGGAAGATCCCGAAGCTCGCGCAGTGTGTAAAACGAAAAGCCTTCTAAGTTTGCAGGCTCCACTTTTTTATCATTTAAGAGAAAATAATTTTTATCATCAATTGAAAAAAGATACGTTGCCGTAAAATCCGAACAAACAAAATCCTTAAACGCAGGAAATGTCAGCATCTGTGCTTTTGAATCATAACAGACATACACTTTGCCATCTGAAAAATAAAAGACCGTATCACTGTCAGCGGGCGACTGCTGTTTATAATGATTATAAAACTTAGACGGTAAAATATCCTGAATCATAATTCATTAAAACATTTTTTGAAAAAAAGGTCAAAATGATTTACGATATAACTCCAGAATATTTTCTTTAGTGGTCTCCCTTGGATTAATGCTGATATTTCCACTCTTCATGGCATCTTCTGTCATTTTAAGGATTACATTTTCAAACTTATCCTTTCCGACTCCGGCTGCTTCAAGTCCAGCAGGTATTTCAAGTTCCCTGTTAAGAGACAAAAGTTCAGTATGCAGCTCAGAGGGTAAAAAGTATTCCCTTGGAATTGGTTTTGTACTTACACACCGGTAAATCTGATAGTATTTTTCCAACATAGCTGTATTTTTTGCAGCAGTCTCATTGAACGCAACTACATGCGGAAGAAGAATTGCATTTGCAACTCCGTGCGGTATGTCAAAAAAAGCACTTACCGGATGACTCATTGCGTGAACATTTCCAAGCCGTGCATGACTGAAAGCAATTCCTGCAAAGAGTGAACCCAGCAGCATGTTTTCTGCAGCAGGTTTATTTCCCCTGTCCTTTACATAATCCCTGATTGATTGTCCAATAAGTTCCAGTGCGCGCAGAGAAAACATTTCAGAGAACGGACTCGCTGCCTTTGAAATATACGACTCCAGTGCATGAATCATTGCATCAATTCCGCAGGCAGCAGCAGTTCCTTTTGGCACCGTGGCAATCAGTTCAGGATCAAGTACGGCATATTCGGGAAGAAGATAATTTGAAGCAACTGTCAGTTTATAATTTCTGCTGTGATCGGTGATGACAGAGAAAGCTGTCACTTCACTTCCTGTTCCCGCGGTAGTAGGAATTGCAATCATGGGAACCACAGGTCCGGGAACTTTTCCTCGCCCTTCGTAATCACTAATCTTTCCGCCATAAGTTGCAAGAACTGCAACCGCTTTAGCAACATCAAGCGGAGAACCGCCGCCAAAGGCAACAATAAAATCAGACTTGCTTTCTGCATAAAGTGCAGCAGCAGCTTCCACGGTTTCAACCGACGGATTTGCCTCTGTCTGACAGAACGTTACACTTTCAATTCCTGCAGTTTTCATTGCTTCTGAACATTTTGCAACCAGTCCGATTTTTTCAAGATGCGGTCCGGAAATTATCAGTGCTTTTGTCTTTTTAAGTTTTGCTGCCAGTTCCGGCAACTTAGAAAGAGATCCTGTTCCAAAAACAACATTCTGCGGAATTGAAAATGTAAAGTCCATTTTTTCTCCCCTCTTTATGCAACAACAGACCTGATGATTTCAAATGCTTTATCGCAATCTGCTTCTGTAATGATAAGCGGCGGAATCATGCGGATTGTATGAGCTCCGATGGCAGTAATGAGAAGACGTTTTTCAAGACACTTATGCTTTACATCTACTCCGCTTATACTGTCATCAAATTCAACACCAACCAGAAGTCCCTGATGGCGAACTTCTTTTACATGAGGAAGCGTTTCAAGTTTTGCAGAGAAGTAGTCTCCCATTTTCTTTGCATTTCCAGCAAGATCTCTGTCTAACAGTTCATTGACTTCTGCAAGAGCAGCAGCACAGCTTACGGGGTGACCGCCAAAGGTAGTTCCATGACTTCCTGCAGAAAACGCTTTTGCAACTTCTGCACGGGCACAGATTGCACCGATGGGCATACCGCCTCCAAGAGCCTTTGCCATTGAAACAATATCCGGCTTGATGCCGTAGTTCATAAAACTCATTACAGCACCGGTTCTGCACCAGCCTGTCTGAACTTCATCAATCAAAAGCAGCATTCCTTTTTCATCACAGAATTTGCGGAGTCCCTGCATAAATTCCATTGTTGCAGGATGCACACCGCCTTCGCCCTGTACGGGTTCAATCATGATTGCAATGGTGTTTTCTGTACATGCATTTTTAAATGCTTCCAGGTCGTTATAGGGTGCATAAGAAAAGCCGTAGGTCATTGGACCAAATCCTACTTGACATCCGTTTCCCGGCTGACCGGTTGCACTCATTGCACCGAAGGTTCTTCCATGGAAACCCATTTTGGCAGTTACGATGTGATATTTATTCGGTCCGTATTTTTCAATTCCATACTTACGTGCCATTTTTATCATGGCTTCGTTAGCTTCTGTTCCTGAGTTCTGATAGAAAATCTTATCCATTCCGATTGTTGTACAGATCTTTTCTGCAAGAAGTGCCTGTGGAATTGTGTAAGGATAGTTGAAGGTATGCATTACATCCTGCACCTGATCGATTACTGCATCCACGACTTTCTGGTTACAGTTACCCGCACTGTTTACTGCAATACCGGCATAGAAATCCAGATACGGTTCGCCTTTTTCATCGTACACATACTGGTCCTTTGCTGTCTCTGCAATAAAATCAAACCGTTCATAGGTTTCAATCATATATTTTGAAACCTTGTCCTTGATGTCTTGGGCTGTTAATCCTGTGTCCTTAAGTTTCATTATATTTCCTCCTTACAAACGTTGCCTTTATTAAATTAAACCTTTCAGTTCAAGAAGATGCTTTACCATCTTCACGCAGCCTTCAATTCCGACTTTTTCACTGTTAAGCGTCAGGTCGTAATTGACCGGGTTTGTCCAGTAATTTCCGCCTGTATAATATTTGTAATAGTCAGCACGGAATTTATCTGTCTGAGTAATTGTTGCCGCTGCAACTTCTGCAGTTACACCCATTTTTTCAATCGTACGCTTAAGGCAGAACGACCTGGGCGCTTCAATGTATACGCTTACAACTCTTGGATATCCCCGAAGAACATAGTCTGCACATTTCCCGACAATTACACAGCTTTCTGTTTCTGCAAGATTCTGAATAATTTTTGTCTGATATTCAAAAAGTTTATCGTCGCTCACAAACTTTTCGTTTCTGGCAATATAACTTTTTGCTTTTGGAAGTCCTCTTAAGAAACTTGAGATTCCGCCTTTGCTTCTTACTTTTTCATCTACTTCGCGAAACAGTTCTTCATCAAGTCCGGTCATTTGACTGGCAAGCGTAAGAATTCTGTTTTCGTAACAGTGGATTCCAAGTTCTTTTGCAAGTTTTGATGCTATTTCCTTACCGCCGCTTCCAAATCCGCGTGCGAAGGTTACTACAAAGTGTTCCTGTTTTCTTTCAGCCATTTTTTTACCCCTATTCATCATTAGCCAGCAAGATATCGTTTTAAGAATTCCCTGGATCTTGGATTTGACGGATTAGAAAAAAACTTTGCAGGAGACGCATCTTCTGCAACATATCCCTGATCCATAAAGATTGTCCTTGTGCTTACATCGCGGGCAAATCCCATTTCATGTGTCACAATAATCATTGTAATTCCGGTCTTTGTAAGTTCCTTCATCGTAGTCAGAACTTCGCCAACCATTTCCGGATCCAAAGCTGAAGTAGGTTCATCAAAAAGAAGAACTTCAGGATTCATGCACAGACTTCTTGCAATGGCAACACGCTGCTTCTGTCCTCCACTCAACTGAGCGGGTTTTGCATTTATATAAGGAGCCATGCCTACTTCCTTAAGATGCGTAATAGCCCGCTGGAATGCTTCTTCCTTTGAAAGGTGAAGAACCTTTCTTGTGCAGAGCATGCAGTTTTCAAGAACAGTGTAGTTGTTGAACAGATTGAATGATTGAAAACACATACCTACTTTAGAGCGGAATGTGTTTATATCCTTCTGAACATCACGAACTTCTTTTCCATGGAACAAAATTTTCCCGCTTGTCTGTCTTTCCAGTTTGTTGATGCAGCGAAGCAGGGTTGATTTACCGCTTCCGGAAGAACCGAGAATACAGATGATTTCTCCCTTTTCAATGTCTATATCAATTTTTCTAAGGACTTCATGATTTCCAAAAGATTTACTTAGATCCTGGATTTCAATTATTTTCTCTGCCATTTTTTCTCCTGTTACTCATCGTCGTTAAGATATTCAACAGCCAGAACATAATCAGCTTTGTCCGCCATCTTCTTTTCTATAAAATTAAACAGCTTATTGAAGACAAAACACAAAACAAAGTAGATAGCCGCAATAACCAGATATGATTCGAAATATTTATAGTAATTTCCACCAACGGTTTTAGCAGCCATAAACAGTTCTTTTACAGCAATAACGTTCAAAACAGAAGTCATCTTCAAGTTTGTAAGAAATGTGTTTGCCATTTCAGGAATGATATTTTTGAAAGCCTGCGGAAGAACAACATACAGCATTGTTTTGATAGGGCTCATTCCCATAGCCCAGGCACCTTCCCGCTGCCCCTTGTCTATAGATCCAATGCCTCCGCGGACTGTCTCTGCCATGTATGCACCGGTGTTCAAAACAGTAACCAGAATACCGGCAAACACTGCTGTCATGTGTGCACCAAAACTTGTCTGGCGCAATCCGTAATAAATAATCATTGCCTGAACAATCATTGGCGTATCACGGAAAACTTCAACATATACAGTTAAAATGCTTTTTAAAAAGCGCATAAGCACTTTTTTTACGGGATTGTCGTGCTGGCTGATTTCTGAATCCTGAACAACACCAATTAAAAATCCAAGAACAAATCCCAGAATTGTGCCAACTACGGCAATATAAAGTGTAATCCAGGTTCCTTCTATAAACATATCTGCGTATTTCTTAGCCAGAAAAAATACCCAGGCAAATGTATTTGTAGGACTTGATTCCATCTTATTTCTCCAGAAACTGGCAGGAACTGACTGTATAAGTAAGTCCCTGCCAAAGCATTTTTTTAGTTAGCAGCAGGCTGCTGTGAAATTGCGCGTTCCATCAAAGCATCCATTTTTGCCTTGTCATTCCAGCCAAGATCATCCATTGCCTTCTGAAGCTTGTCGCGAAGTTCTGTATCATCTTTGCGTGTAGCGATACAGACATTTACCATAGGACCGTCTCCCTCAAAACCATCTGCCTTATCAAGCTGAATGATTTTTAAGCCTTTGTTTGTCATCAATGCACTCTGAGCTGTAGGAAGATCAACTATTGCAACATCAGCTACACCATTTGAAACTGCCATAAAACATTCAGAAGTTGTTTCATAGTTACCTGACTTTACGGCTCCCGGAATCTGATCCAGAAGCGGAATCCATCCGGTACCAAGCTGAGTTGTAAGACGTACTCCTGAACCGGCCATCTCACTAAGTCCCTTCACACCCGCATACGGACCGTCAGCTTTTACAACAATACAGTTGTCGCGATAGTAGTACGGTGTTGTGAACGAATAAGCCAGTTCCCGTTCTGCAGTTCTACCCATACCGGCAATGATACAGTCATAGTCACCAACGTCCATGCTGATTCCTATTGAAGACCATTCACTCTTGTGGATTTCCAGATCCATTCCAAGATAGTCTGCAAGCATTTGTGCTACTGCAACATCGTAACCATAGGCATAGTATTTTTCATTAAAGATGGGCACGGCTGCACTTCCGTCTGGAGTTTTGTCCGAATTCTGAGTCCAGTTGAACGGAGCGTAGGCACATTCCATTCCAACTCTAAGAACAGGCTTAGAAGATGCTGATTTTTTATCTTTACAACCAGTGAAAGATACCGCCAATAACAGAGCCAATGCCACTGCCATTCTTTCTGCAATTTTTACAATTCTTAGTCTTTTCATTTTCGCACCTCGCCAAAATTAGTATTCTCAAAAAAAAGCGCCTTGGGTATTCCCAAAGCGCCTTTGCTTTTGATATGTGTACTCTATCAAATTGCAAAAACTATTTCACTGTTCATTTTGCACAATCACAATGTGCAAATTAACCAAACATCATTCTTTTTACATAAATGCAGTTCAAAACATCCAGAAATTCTATGGAATCATCTAAAGAAAACCCAAGAAGTTCTTCTATTTTATTGAGCCTGTACTGCATTGAATTTCTGTGAATAAACAAATCATCAGCGGTAGCAGAAACAGAAAAACCGTTCAGATAATAAGCCCAGAAGGTTTCTACGAGATCGGTTCCATTAGCATGATCGTAGGATTCAAGAGGGTGTAATTTTTCCGTACAGTAATCAAGAATCTCCGACTGATTACCGCTGTTGAACATAAACTTGTACAGTCCCAGCACACTTGCACTGATTACTTTCTTATTGCGTGAATGAGGAAGATAATCTTTCTTCGGTATAAGATTTTTTGCCTGCTGATAACTTTTTGACAAGTCAGCAGGATTAGAACAGACCGGTCCAAGAATACAGGTACTTCGTATCAGACCTTTAAAGCGAGGAAGTTCATCTAATTTTCTAAGGATTTTTTCTATTTCTTTTTCCGCAGACTTATCAGACGTTTCTTCAAAAAGAAGAACAAATTTATTCAGGAATTTCATAAAGAGCGGATGACATTTCATGTTCTCTACATCACGGTTCAGGCAGTTTGCGTAGTATTCATAATTGTGTTCATCTGTTTCAAGATTCAAACCGTAGGTTCTGTCAACAACAATAATTCCCACACGGTAAGGTTTTGAAAAATCTAGATTAAACTGTGCAGAAATTTTTTCTACATAACGCTGATTAATATCATAACCAAAAAGCAGATTGTACAGATAATCACCTGTCTTTTTTACTTTGATTTCATCGGCAAGAAGAATTTTTCCTATACTCTGATCAATGTCCACAAAACTGGCACCTTCCCACCGGATGTAAAACAGCGGAAGGTTTACTTCATTTGCCCAATCAACCAGCTGTGACGGTAACGCTTCTTTATCTTCAAGAACAGAAATCCCAAGTCCGCTTATGCCAAGATCATACAGTTCATGTGCAGTAGAAATAACTTCTTCCATATCAAAACGAACATAATCAACAACGATGAAAGCAAAATTTCCTCTGCTCATGTGATCCGCATACGGTCGTGTCTGACAAAGATAAGTCCAGGATACGACTCTGTTCAATCCCTTTTCTCCTGCCATCAGTTCCATGCCATCAAGATTCAGTTTCAAAACATCTTTACAAGTTATCATTTTCTTCCCAACTGTGTTTAAATAAAAAAAACGCCTGTTCTAAAAAGCAAGTCCCGAAGGATTTCTCTTTAAAACAAGCGTCTTTGCCTGATTTCACTAGTCTAAACAATACTTGAACTTATGGCAAGTATCTGCTTTGCTCATTCCCCCTGAGGAACATTTTCATTCAAACTTTTATTCCGGTAATTTAAATTTGTTCTTACCGAATAGCCCTGTGTTTCCCAGAATGCATTTGCAGCATCATTATCCTTAAAGACAAGTCCAAAGATTTTACTGATGCCTTCTTTGCGAAGCGCTTCTTCTGCTTTCTGAACAAGCTGCCGTGCAATACCCTCCCTTCTGTACGCAGGATGCACACACAGGTGATGAATTATTCCCCTGCGGCCATCATGTCCCGTAAGAATCACACCCACAACTTCAGGCGAGTCCCCTGTTCCATCCTTTGTTTCTGCAAGAAAACAGGTTGTCGGATTTCTTTTAAGATAGCGTTCAATCCCTTCACGGCTGTCATCAACAGGATTCAAAGCGCGTTTACTCTGCTCCGTGCTGTTCCAGAGTGCAAAGATGTTATCATAGTCTTCTATTGTTACAGGTCTGATTGAAATGCTCATTTACTTTATCTCAGAGACAATCGGTGCGATATATTTTTTATCAGAAATATCGTACGAGTTCAAAATCATTTCTGCTTTCTTTATGTCTTTCTTTGTTGCATCTTTTTTTGACATAAGCATTTTTGCAAGCATTTTCATCATCGTTTTTGAAAGCCAGTTCATATTGTCGTAATTAAGTCCGCCCGGACAATAGAACAACTTTGCCATTTGCTTTTCTTCTTCAGAAAGCATTCGTTTCATTTCAGCTGCAACCTCGGGAGCTTCTGCAGGAGTTGCACCAACGGCAAACACGATCAGTTTTTTTCCGGCAGCAGAAAGAGACGGCATCTGTTTTTTAAACCAGTCTAATTTCATGAGTGTACCGGCCATGCACCAGCTTCCGAATACAATTGCATCATAATCAGCAAGTTTGATTTTTCGTATCTTCTTTAACGAAACACACTCACAGCCTGCTGCTTCGCTGATCCATTCTGCGTACTGTTTTGTAAATCCTGTCTGACTGTTGTAAATGACGATTGATTTCATGCTTTGTGACTCCTTCTTCGGTCAAGAGCAATTGCTAATAACCCAAGTATAACAAAAATTATTGATTTAGAAACTAAAGCCGGAAGTGGTATTTCAACTATTTCACCTCCACTCCATCTACGCTGCTGATTTTACCGTCAAAATATACAAAATCCTGGTCCGGATACTTCCAGACTGCACGAAAAATTGTCGGGCGTTTTATGCCGTCCGAGTAAACTTTGTATTCCTGACACTGGGCTTCCCAAGGGATATATTCAAATGTTCCGTCAGAAGCACTTTGTCCTCGTTCATCGCTTGAAAAACAAATCATTTCGCAGACATCGTTGAAGTGAAACTTGCCTGAAGCAGTCACACCTTTATATTCAATTTTCGCTTCAATTGTATGACCATCAATCTGATTAAAAGCCACAAAGTCCTGCAGCATTGCCTCGGGTAAAAAAATAATTTCAGCAAGATAAGTTACAAGACATGCCTTGTCCATTTCTTTGCCCGTCTGATCAAAAAGCTGAAAGAGCTTTGCAAGCACTCCCTTCATGCCGCCCTTCCCTTCTATGTAATAGTCATAACCTTGAAAAGGAACACCAAACATTTTACTGTCAATAAAAGCAAGCCGTGTTGGAGCATCCGCAAAATCAAGCTGGCTGTAATCAATCTTAAGCTTCGGACGATTCAAACCAAGAGCAAAATCAACCTTCTTGTATTCCATATTCAAAACTGATTTTCGCGGACTGCCGATGTAGCCGCAAGTTTCAAGATAATTCTGCAAAAGCGGTGGAAGCCCAGCAAAAACTTCTTTTGTAAAACCATGCTGTGAGCCCACAACATCACTTTGCTCTGAAAGCGAACTTCTTTTTGCAACATCCTTTCTAAACTGATTTTTGAAAGGAGAATAAGGAATATTAAACCATAGAGTCACAAGCAAAATTACCGCTATAATAATCCAAAGTATCATCATCTTCTTTTTCCTCACTACTTTACTCACAAAGACTCTCCTGTTTTCTTCAGATTATTTTCCATCTTTGAAATGATTTTAAAAACGCTCCGTATCTCCTCCTCAGAAATGCCATGGTACAAAAGCTGCATAAACTCCTGTTCTTTCTGAAAATATTTTGTTGCAAGCTTTTCGCATTTTTTTGTGCGATAAATATGCTGTTTTCTTTTGTCGTTTTTATCCTGGATTAAAACAAGGAGCTCTTTTTTGCAGAGGCTGTCTAAAATCTGTTTGACGTTCTGGCGGGTACAACCCATGGTCTCTGCAAGCTCATTTGAAGTAGGTTCTTCATCTGGATAGAGGTTAAGACATGCCAAGAGAAAAAATTGCTTGCAGGTAATCTCTTCATAAAATGCGTCGCCCACAGTCTGAAGTCGGTTCATAAAGGCAAACAAAAGCCCAAAGAGTCCGAATTGCGGCGGCAT
>JAFOSK010000088.1 GCA_017392945.1 Treponema sp. | reverse complement strand
TTTCGACAGGCTCAATGACCGAGATTTTTCCGCATTCGCGGTGGTTTCGAGAGCCTCAACCACCGCTGGGCATCCGCATTTGTCGCTCAGCCAACTAGCGTTGGCTGTATTTAGACAGATTATTTATACCGCGGCTTTGTGCCGCGGGATTTTTTTTCTTGTGATAGTCGTTTCGACAGGCTCAATGACCGAGATTTTTCCGCATTTCTCGCGGCGGTGACTGGAACCACGACGCCAACTTTGCGTCGGTTTGCTGCAGTGGCGGCATCAGCCCGGGCATCGAGAGCAGCTACTTGGGCATCCGCATTAGTCGCTCAGTCAAGTAGTGCTGGCTGTATTTAGACAGATTATTTATACCGCGGCTTTGTACCGCGGGATTTTTTTTCTTGTGATGGTCATTTCGACAGGCTCAATGACCGCAAGCTTAATGATCGCAAGCTTAATGATCGCAGGCTTAATGATCGAGATTTTTCCGCTATGCAGGTGGTTTCGACAGGCTCAACCACCGCGGGGGAGCTTCAACCACCGAGGGGGTTTGCGGTTCCAGCTGCGCCGGGCATGGAGTGGTGCACGTAGTGCAGGCGAACGTTAGTGAGACCGAGCGTTAGCGGGCCACGGAACGCCCGTTGCGTTTTCCGCTGCGCCCAAAAATACTGTTGGTTTGAATTTGTGGGGATTGTTTTTTTGCATTTTGTTCTTATTAGATTATTCATTAATTGACTAAGCCCCCCATATAGTTTTATAATTTTGCTACTTTTGAACATAGGCGTTCATTTCTCTTTGCGGCGTGCCGTAGAAGTGGAAAGGGCGCTTTTTTTTTGCAAGAAAAGCGGGGTACATTTTGAGCAAAGCGGTTTTGGTTTTAGCCAACGGAATGGTTTTTGAAGGTTCTAGTTTTGGATCGGAAGGCTGTGTTATCGGTGAAACTGTTTTTACAACTGGTATGAACGGATACATTGAAACGCTTACGGATCCAAGTTATTACGGTCAGATTGTTACTCAGACATTTCCTTTGATTGGAAATTATGGGGATATTCCCAAAGATCACGAAAGTGCCCGGTGTAATCTTAAAGGATATATTGTCAGGGAATGGTGTGATGAGCCTTCCAATTTCCGCTGTGGTGGCGACGTAGATTCCTACCTGCGTTCTCAAAACATTATCGGTCTGTATGATATAGATACTCGCCGCCTTACAAAGGTGCTGCGCGAAGCCGGTGTAATGAACGGCATGATTATAAGCGGTTCTTCAAAAGAAGCTGTTGAAGCTTTTGCCGCATTGAATGACGAAAAGAAAAAAACTGAACTTCTTGAAAAAATCAAGGCGTACAAAATTGTAAATGCAGTTGAATCTGTAACGGGCAGTGCTTCTGGTGTAGAAGAACCTGCTGACGTAGTATTTTCAGAAAGCGTGCAGTACAGGTTTGTTCCTGTTACAGCAGGCGGTACAAAGATAAATGATCCAGAACTTGCCATGAAAGACGGTAAGGGTAAAAAGGTTGTTCTTTGGGATTTTGGTGCAAAGGCAAACATCCGCCGCGAACTGTTAAAGCGCGGTCTTGAAGTTGTTACGGTTCCAAGTTCTTACAATGCAGAGCAGATTAAGGCTTTGAACCCGGATGGAATCATGCTCAGTAACGGTCCTGGAGACCCTGCAGAAAACACTGGCATTATTGAAGAAATTAAAAAGCTTCTTAAGACTGGCATTCCTGTATTCGGAATCTGTCTTGGTCACCAGCTTCTGGCACTTGCAAGCGGAGCTGAAACAATGAAGCTTAAGTACGGTCACCGCGGTGCAAACCAGCCTGTAAAATACCTTAAGACTGGCCGCGTATACATTTCCAGCCAGAACCATGGTTATGCGGTTAAGAACGAAACTCTTCCAAAGGGAGCTGAGCTTAGTTTTGTAAATACAAACGACGGTACTTGCGAAGGGCTTGTATATACAAATGTGCCAGCATTCAGCGTTCAGTTCCATCCGGAAGCATGTTCCGGCCCGCTGGACACAAGCTTCCTTTTTGACGAATTCGTTAAGCTTATAAATAATCCTTCTTACTTTAAGGATTTTAAGCCGGAATATGAGAGAGTTGACGCAATCAAGTATTTTGCTTCAACAATCAAACAGACTAAAGAAAACGCTTAAGGGGCGTTGCGGGGATTTCCCCGCTGGAAGGGGTAGTCGAAAATAAACGGTGATTGAGTGGTTACTGAGCCTGTCGAAGTACCTGACGAAGTGATTGTAGATGTACTTGTCGAAAGCACCGTTTAGTTGAGACGAGGGGGAGACTTCCCCCTTTGAATTGAAAAACAGGAGCGTAAGAGATGCCTTTAAATAAAGATATTCATAAAGTAATGGTTATTGGTTCGGGGCCTATTATTATTGGTCAGGCTGCTGAATTTGACTATGCCGGAAGCCAAGCTTGTAAGGCTTTAAAGGAACAGGGGCTTGAAGTTGTACTTGTAAACTCTAACCCTGCTACTTTGATGACTGACCACGCAATGGCAGATCACATTTACATTGAGCCGCTTATTCCGGAAACAATTCAGCGCATCATTGAAAAGGAAAAACCGGATTCAATTCTTTCTTCTCTTGGCGGACAGACAGGTCTTACGCTCTGTATGGAACTTGCCAAGAGCGGTTTTTTAAAGGAACATAACGTAAAGCTTTTGGGTGCTAAGCCTGAAACAATCGACAAGGCGGAAGACCGCCAGATGTTCAAGGATACAATGGAAGCAATCGGCGAACCGTGTATTCCTTCTAAAGTTGTAACTACTTACGAAGATGCCTATGATTTCATGAAGAATGGAATCGGGTTGCCTGCAATTATCCGTCCGGCATTTACGCTGGGTGGTACTGGCGGCGGTATTGCCTATACAGAAGAAGAATTTGACGAAATTGCACACAACGGACTTCACCGTTCGCCGATTCACCAGATTCTTGTAGAAAAGTGTATTTCGGGCTGGAAAGAAGTTGAATTTGAAGTTGTGCGCGACCACAGCGGAAACGTTCTTACAGTCTGCTCTATGGAAAACTTTGACCCGGTTGGCGTTCATACTGGCGACTCAATCGTTATTGCTCCTGCTGTAACCTTGAGCGACAAGGAATATCAGATGCTGCGTACTGCAGCCCTGAACATCATTTCTTCCCTTGAAATGGAAGGCGGATGTAACTGTCAGTTTGCGCTTAACCCAGAAACTTTTGAATATGCCGTAATCGAAGTAAACCCTCGTGTAAGCCGTTCTTCGGCACTTGCTTCTAAGGCTACCGGTTATCCGATTGCAAAAGTTGCTACATTGATTGCTATCGGCTACAACCTGGATGAAATTCCTAACTTTGTAACAAAGAAAACAGCTGCATGTTTTGAACCGGTTCTGGACTACGTTGTAGTTAAGATGCCTAAGTTCCCATTTGACAAGTTCGTATACGCTGCCCGCAAGCTTGGAACTCAGATGAAGGCAACTGGTGAAGTTATGGCAATCGGCCGTACTTTTGAAGAAGCTTTGATGAAGGCAGCCCGCGGTGCAGAAATTGGCGTTACTTCGCTGAATCTTCCTGTATTTGCAGAAGAATCTGACCAGCAGATTATTGAACGCGTCGGAAAGTGTACTGACCAGCGTCTGTTCGCTATTTTCCAGGCACTTAAGCGCGGCATTATGACTGTAGAAGACATTCACCGCGTAACAATGATTGATGAATGGTTCCTGAACAAGATTATGAATCTTGTAGACATGGAAGATATGTTCAGCATGATTAAGGAAGGTGCTGAAATTAGTTGTGCAGAAAGCGACCCTTCGAGAGCCTCAGGGACCGCAAATTCAGCCATCGAAAACTCAAGCTCAACCACCGCACAACTTACACAGGAAGTTTATCTTGCGGCTAAAAAACTGGGCTACCCGGACAAGGTTATTGAATCTATGTCTGGAGCAAAGATTGAAGGCTGCTCGGGTGTAATTGAACACGATAAGAACAGCACTTCTACAGCAGACACAATTACTGCAAACAATGAACGCCTTGCAAAACTTAGAAGCGAAGGCAAGGTAGCACACATTTCTGCCGGCTACAAAATGGTAGATACTTGTGCCGGCGAGTTTAATGCGGAAACTCCATATTTCTATGCCGGATACGATAAGGAAAACGAAGCAGAACTGTTCTTAAATGAACTGCATGATGGCAAGAAATCAAAGGGAACTATCGTTGTTCTTGGTTCTGGTCCTATCCGCATTGGTCAGGGAATCGAGTTCGACTATGCTTCCGTTCAGTGTGTATGGTCGCTTAAAAAACTCGGCTACGAAGTTGCAATCGTAAACAACAACCCTGAAACAGTTTCTACAGACTTTGATACTGCTGACCGCCTTTACTTTGAACCTCTTACTCCAGAGGATGTAATGGGCGTTATCAACACAGAAAAGCCGGTTGGCGTTGTAGTAGCGTTTGGTGGTGGAACAGCAATCAAGCTTGCAAAATTCCTTGATAATCAGGGAATCCGCATTCTTGGTACAAGCGCAGATGCAATTGACCTTGCAGAAGACCGCGAACGTTTTGAAGAACTCTGCGAAAAGCTTAACATTAACCGTCCAAAGGGACTTACTGTAATGAACGAAGCAGAAGCCCTTGAAGCAACAAAGAACCTTGGTTACCCGGTACTGCTCCGTCCGTCTTACGTACTTGGCGGTCAGAACATGATTGTTGCCTTCAATGACGATGATGTTAAAGAATACATGAAAATCATCCTTGCACAGGGAATTACAAATCCGGTTTTGATTGACCAGTACATGCAGGGAATAGAGCTTGAAGTAGACGGTATCTGTGATGGTGAAGATGTTCTTATTCCTGGAATCATGGAACATATTGAACGAACAGGTATTCACTCTGGAGACAGTATTGCCGTTTATCCGAGCTGGAACCTTAACGACGTTCTTCGCGAAAAGATTATCAAGCAGAGCCGCGAACTTGCGCTTGCGCTCGGAACAAAGGGTCTTGTAAACATTCAGTATTTGATTTACAACAACGACCTTTATATCATCGAAGTAAACCCTCGTTCTTCACGAACAGTTCCTTATATTTCAAAAGTAACAGGCGTTCCTATGGTAGACCTTGCCGTACGCGCTATGCTTGGCGAAAAACTTAAGGACATGGGCTACGGAACCGGTTTGTACCGCATCCCTCCATACTTTGCTGTAAAAGTTCCGGTATTCAGTTTTGAAAAATTGATGGACGTAGATACTCACCTTGGACCAGAAATGAAGTCTACAGGTGAAGTTCTTGGAATTGCAGCAACAATGGAAGAAGCCTTGTTCAAGGGACTTATTGGTGCTGGCTACGAAATGAAGCGAAGCGGTGGCGTACTGTTCAGCGTTCGCAAAACAGACCGTTACGAACTTCCGGAACTTGCACGCAAATTCTACGATATGGGATTTAAGCTGTACGCAACAGAAGGAAATGCAAAGACTCTCCAGGACTTTGGAATGGAAGTTCAGGTTGTAAACAAGATTCACGAAAATCCGGAAGACAACCTTCTTACAATGCTCGACAGCGGAAAGATTGACTATGTAATTTCTACATCTGCAAAGGGACGTGATCCGCGCGCAGATAGCGTTAAGATGCGCCGCCATGCAGTAGAGCGCGACATTCCTTGTCTTACAGCAATTGATACAGCAAACGCACTTGCTAACTGTCTGATGAGTCACTACAGCGCAGAAAACGTTGAACTTATAGACATCAACGATCTTAGAACAGAAAAAGAAACTGTACACTTTACAAAGATGCAGTCTACAGGAAACGACTTTATCCTTATCAATACAGACGAGCAGGTTATTCACAATCCTGGCGGACTTGCCGTACGTCTCTGTAACCGCCGTTCCGGTATTGGAGCAGACAGTCTTGTTCTTGTTGGAAAGAGCGAAAAGGCTGATGCAAAAATGCGCTTCTTCAACCTTGACGGTTCAGAAGGAAAGATGGCCGGAAACGCCATGCGCGCCGTTGCAAAATACCTTTACGACAACAACGTTTACGGAATTGCAGACAAGCACGAAAAGAAATCGCTTCCGACAGCTTCTATCTCTGTAGAAACATTGAGCGGCATTAAAAAGCTTACTCTGTATAAGTTGAATGGAATTGTTTCTTCGGTAACAATCGATATGGGGAAACCGGAATTTACACCTGCTTCGCTTCCTACAACACTGGAAGAAAAAGCACTTAACATACCTGGACTTCCAGAAAAGGCAATTGTTGATCAGCCGCTTACAGTTGACGGAATCAATTACAATGTAACTGCTGTCAGCGTTGGTAACCCGCACTGTGTTGTATTCGTTGGATTTGTAGACAAGGTAGATGTAAAGAAGATTGGACCTTTGTTTGAAAATCACGAAGACTTCCCGAGCAGAACAAATACAGAATTTGTACGTGTTGTAGGACCAAACGAACTTAAGATGCGCACATGGGAACGCGGAAACGGCGAAACACCAGCCTGCGGAACAGGTGCCTGCGCAGCAGTTATTGCCGCAGTTCTGAACGGCTACTGCAAGATGAACGAAGACGTAACAGTAAACGTAAGAGGCGGCAAGCTGATAGTTAAATACACCGGCGACACCGTTTACCTTACAGGTACAACGGAATTCCTTTACGACGGAAAGGTTGTAATCTGATAACAGAATTGTCAGATTTTGGAAAGGAAATAGCGAGAAGGAGTGAAACGGAATAAAAAAAGACTCTAATTGTGGGTGCCGCGAAGCGGCATATCATAAGTTCCTTTGCCACAATTAGCGTCTAGCCCGCTAGCGGGCGATTTTTTATTTCGTTTCGCGACTGGAAGCTATTTTTTTATAATTTTCGATGTTATGCTATTGACAGCTTGGTCGTAAAATAGTATAAATACACTACGTTTTGTCTCCTTCGTCTAGTGGTTAGGACATCGGGTTTTCATCCCGACAACAGCAGTTCAATTCTGCTAGGAGATGCTAAAGGACTTCCAATCGGAAGTCCTTTTTTTATGCCTTCGGTTTTGACATTTATAACCGGAAGCTATTTTTTTATTTCTATATGTAGTTATCGTTTTTTTTTATAACAAAGTTACAGAATTCTTCCCCGCTTATGTTGATATATTATTAAATTTTTTTTACATTTAGGATAGGATTTTTATCATGGGGGAGCGTGTGTCTAAACGAAATTTTCCGATTGGCGTAAAACTTGCCTTGATAATCGGGATCATAATCCTGATTTCTTTGAGTACAGTTACATTTCTTAACAGCTGGTTCATTTCAAAAGACATACGGCTTACAGCTGAAGAAAACAATCTTACAATCAATACCCGCTCGGCATCTACTGTTCAGAACGAAATTTCTTCCGTGCGTTCCAACGTACTTCAGCTTCTGGACATCATCAATGTTGCTGGCCACGGAAAAACTTCCGCAATTGCGCGTCAGGCAGAAGCGTTCTTTTTTGAACGCAATTCTGGCATTGCAGAAATCTACCTTCTTACAAAATATCCTGAATCTCCTGAGCTTGTAGTTCACACGCGGTTACGAAACACGCGTTTTTTTTCTTCCAATGAAATTGATTTTGACACAGGAGATTCTTTTCTGCGTCAGAATAATGCAGTTCTTGAACGTGCCTGTCGCGGTGAAACAACGGCGCTGAATGCATCTCCATATTTTAAGACGGCAATGATTGCGCTGATGCTTCCATACACGGCAAGCGGTTTGGATCAGTGCTGCCTTATTCTGTTCAGCCTTGAATCAATTGCGGATGTTCTGGGAACGGGTTCTGTAAATCAGAGTTTTATGATAAACAGTTCGGATGATCTTTTGTGTCACCCGGATCAGGATAAGATTTTAAGCGGTCAAAGCATGAAGAATTACCCGCTTGTAAAAGAAATGCGCCAGAACAACCAGAACAACGAAGAAAGCCGCCAGATTGTCTTTAATCATACTGACGAAAACGGAAAGATTCAGAAATACATTGGTGCGTACCAGAAAATAAACATTGCGGACATCTGTGTACTTACAACGGTTCCGCTTGATCTGATTCTGGAAGGTGTGCGCACAACAAGGCGTAACAACCTTTACCTTATGGGTGTAGTTCTTTTTGTTTCGATTATTTTTATTCTTACGTTTGCGCGTTATGTTATTTCGCGTCCGCTGCGTCGCCTTACTGCATCTGCCGAAGAAATCCAGCAGGGTAACTTTAATACACCGCTTATCGGAATGCTTAATACTAAGCGCCGCGATGAAATCGGTGTACTTAACAAGAGTACCCAGGATGAACAGGAGTTCCTTAATACATTTGCGCGTTTTACGAACCGTGGCGTTGCAAAGGCAATTGCGCGCAAGGAAATTGACTTTGAACCGCATCTTAAAGACGTAAGTATTTTCTTCAGTGATATCCGCGGTTTTACAGCAATCTCTGACGGTTTCAAGAACAGGTTTGGAGAAGAAAGTCCGCGCGAAATCATCGGGTTCTTGAATGACTATATGAGCCGCATGGTAAATTGCGTAACGATTTCAGGCGGTACAATCGACAAGTTTGAAGGCGATGCAATCATGGCAGTATGGGGAATCCTGCGCGATGATGACCTTAGTTTTGAACTTTTGCCGGACCGCGATCCTAAGAAAAAGGAACTTGAAGCGGCTCATGCAAAGCACGTAATGCAGGACGCAATCAGCGCTATACGCGGAACAATTGCAATGCGTTACGCCCTTATGCAGTACAACAAGGATGCCGAGGCGTTTACAAAGGCTCACGAGCACGAAGCAAAGGCAAAGTACAAGCCGCACATCAGAATCGGATGCGGTATTAACACTGGCCGCGCAACCTGCGGTATTATGGGTAGCGAAGATAAAATGGAATACACTGCCATTGGAGACAGCGTAAACTTTGCAAGCCGAACGGAGAGTTCTAACAAGCCTTGTGGAACAGACATTCTTATTACTCAGGATACGTACAATCTTCTTAAGTTTGGATACATCCGCTGTGAAGAAAATCATTTTACAATTCCAAAAGAAAATGCTGCGGATGAAATCGTTGTAGAAATGATTCCTGTTGAGTTTGAGGTGAAAGGTAAGGGCGCTCAGCATTTTTACGGTGTAGTAAATATGCCTAATTTTGATATAGAAGCGTTCTTTAAGACTTCTGATGAAAACTTTAAGCTAGATAGGGACTGTGCACGCTGTGTAGGAGCAACAGGCCCTAAGACACTGAATGAAGTACGAAAACTGCTTGGAATTCCAATTCCAGAATTTGAATCGGTAAACTTAAATGAAGAAGAAAACAAGATTCAGGTTAAAAAATGATTTAGCCGTTCCGTTCAGGATTTCTATTTTGATTTGTCTCATCTGCGCTGCAATAAGCTCTCTGCTTTTTTATAAAAGCTTTTTCCGTGCGCTGGAAAAAATCAATGAAGAGCCTATTGCTACTATCACTTTTAAATATAAGACTGCGCAGCGAAAATTCCTTGAACGCGTCGTATGGGACCGACTGCGTCAGAATTCCTATGTATACAACGGTGACACGATTCATACGGCAGAGCTTTCTGAAGCAACGGTCTGGTTTGAAGACGGAACAACCCTTGAGCTTCTGGAAAATACAATGGCGCAGGTTTTCCGTCACGAAGACGGAACTCTTGATACCCAGCTTGAAAAAGGTGGCGCAACAGTAGATTCTTCTAATGGTGGAAACGGAATGATTCTTTCTGCCGGCGGAATTAAACTTAACGTAAAGAACGGTTCAAAGGTTTCTGCGCAGAAAGAAGAGCGCGGAAGCAGCGTAAACCTTACAGTTCAGAAGGGAAATGCTGCCCTTGAAGACGGAACTTCTCTTGGACAGGGTGGAACATTTTCTGTAAACGAAAATGGTGCAAAGCAGGCATCGGTTTCTGTTTCGAGTCCTCTTCCGAATGAAAAAATTCTGTACTACACGGAAGGTGCCTGCCCGGTTAAGTTCAGCTGGGCGCAGGCGCGCGGAAAGACGGCTGTTCCGCTTGTGCTTACACTTGCACATGACAAGGATTTTGTAAACGTAGAAAAGACATACAAGTCAGAAGCAAAGGGCTCCGAAAACGTTAATATTAATTTGAATAAGGGAATCTGGTACTGGCGGCTTACAGAAGATACCGGTGATGGAGCAGGTTCTGCTGGTGCCATAAATCTTTCGGGAAAGATTCAGGTTATTCAGGCGTTAAAGCCGGTTCTGCTTGCACCGGCAGAAGAGTATTCGTATCAGTATAGAAAAATCATGCCGGCGGTCCGGTTTATTTGGACGGAATCCGATACGGCTACGGCATACAATTTTGCTGTCTCTAGAAATGCAGATATGTCGCGCCCGGTTCTTGAACAGCGTTCATCAAGTGCGTCTATAATTATTTCTACTCTTGGTGCTGGCAGATATTACTGGCAGGTTACGCCGTTCTACACGGTAAACAGAATCGGTCTTGCAAATCCTTCTGAAAAGGGGACTTTTGTAATTGATCAGCGGGGAGAACTTACAGCTCCAGTTCTGTTTATGCCTGCTGAAGGTGAATTTGTAAATAAGACAAAATCAATATCCCTTTCGTGGAATGTGGAAAATGAGGCAAGCTCATACAAGGTTCTGGTTGCCAGGACAGAAGCTCTTGGACGACCTGTAATTCAGCGTGAAACTTCAGAGAACTTCTTGACAATAAGCGGCGACGAACTTGCTTCTATGACAGAAGGGCAGTATTACTGGGCAGTAAGCCAGGTGGACAGCGAAGGAAACCTGTCGCCGCGGTCAAAGGTGCGTTCGTTTTATGTCGTGAATGGAAAGGTTGTACAGCGTACGGTTTTTCCGCCGGATGAATACAAAATCTGGAAACCTCTTGTTGCGGACACCCGCTTTACGTGGAAATCAAATATCCTGTTCAATCAGAAAATCCAGATTGCTCGTGACAGAACGTTCAGAGATCTTGTAGTTGATGAAGAAACTGCAAATACAGCTTTTTCTGGAATGGAACTTGAAGCGGGTGAATACTATTGGCGCGTAACTGCTGGTAATGGTGCTTTTGAAAAAAGCACAAAAGAAAAGAAGCTTGTGATTGTTTCTGAATATGTATCTCCAAAGCTGATTGAGCCTACATCGCAGAAAAAAGCGGTTGTGCGTCCTAAACAGAAATGCACGTTCCGATGGGAAGATGTAGAAGAGGCCGACTATTACAGACTACGCCTTTATAAACCTGTGGACGGGGAAGCTGGAGAACCTCTGCTTGATGAAAATTTCATCGTAGGCAACGAATACGAACTTGATATGGAGCCGTACAAGGAAGGCAGCTACAGATGGGATCTTCAGTATTATTCTTATGAAAACGAAACTTCCTCGCGGCGGAGCAGTAAGCTTTCTACTGAAGATTTTAAGCTCAGAAAAATTCGTCCGGTGGTTCTTAAATCTCCGGCTCACAACAGTATAAAAGACGGATGGGACGCAATTAAAAAGGCGCAGTACCTTACATGGGATTCAGACGAACGCCTTGGTTCCGTAAAGCTTACACTCAGAAAGGTAAAGGGAAATCCATCGTTCAGAAGAACTTATAATCAGCCGTCAAAGACGTTCAGAATGGAACCTCTTTCCGCTGGTACTTATGAATGGACTGTATATGCTACAACAACAGATGGCCTGGATGTTTCTGCTGTAAAACCCGCAAGGTTTGTAGTAAGGGAAATTCCTCCGTTTATGGCTCCGGTAATTTCTTCTCCAAAAGAAGGAAGTATCTATAATGCCGAAGTATTTAAGGCAAATGGTTTGTTCATAAAACTTGAATGGAAAACAAGCAATATTAGATATAAGGAAGAGGTTAACGGGTACGCGGTAGAAATTTACAACAAAAAGAAAAAGCCTGTATGGCAGAAACTAATTGCCGGTACAGACAAAACGTCTGTCACTCTTGAAAAAGAAACTCTTGCCAAGCTTGGAAAGGGTGAATATACATGGAAAGTAAAGGCTCTGCGTATAAACGAAAAAACAAAGGATATACTTGTTGACGGTGTTTATGCGTCTGGATCATTTGCTATAGATATTAATGTTGGCGGAACAGCACGGCAAAAAGACGGAGATTTTTATGCGCAGTAGACGGTTCCGCGGTAAACTTTTTTTACAGGGTGCATTAATTTTTTTCTTATTGAATCTGTTTGTACTGAATGCGCAGGAAGCAGGAGAGGTTGAAGAATTTGTTTCCAGGACACAGGAAGAGACCGAAGAAGCAAACGAAATCCGTCAGCCGTTCAGGTGGAATTCTTCAGGTGATGTTTCTAAGTATAAAATTATAATCCGACATAAAGTGCCTGAGACACAAAAGTGGGAAATCTGCTACGAACACGAAACTGACGAAGAAGAAACAGAAAAATGTCTTATTTATTTTGATCCGCCGTTGGAAGAGGGCCGTTATCGTTCGGAAATTCATGTGTTCAATATCTTCGATATGCCGGAAGACAGTCTTACTTCTTATGATGAATTTGATGTTTATAAAGCGTATAAGCCGAAAATTAAGAATGTAAGCTATCCGCTTTATATGCGCAGCGTAATCTACCTTGATGATCTGGATAATAACGGAATCATTGATATAGAAGGTGCCAATCTTTTTGACACAGGTCGAACCCAGTATTATCTTCAGAATTCAATAAGAAAAATCCGTCCGGAAAAAATTATTTCTCATGACGAAAAGAATCGTTCAATGCGCCTTGGCTTTAATATGAAGGAGCTCGACGTTGGCGTTTATAACTTTGTTGCAAAGGATATAAGCGGACTTCACTCAGAATTTGACAGTTCAAGTCAGTTTACAATTAAATTTAAGAAGCTTGTTGATTTTGATATAGAATTTGGTTATACATTTCCGATTGTACTTCATGATGATACGATAAGCGAATACCTTGACCAGACGATTTTTCCGCTGAGTGCACAAGCGCGTATGACTTTTATTCCATTCAAAAGACGATGGGGCTATCTTGGAGTTGGAATTCGTGCACAATATTCACGCTTTGAAGGTGAATTTGAGAATTATAATGTTGACGGAAATTTCGGATTCGGTCATGCTCTTATTGTCTATCAGATTCCTACTCCAAAACGCCACTGGTATTTTGAACTTCATGCAGGCGGTGGTGTTACCTACTTTAACAACATGGTGTTTCACTTTTCTCATGACATAGACAGTGAACCCTTAAATACTTTGAGCCTTTCTTTTGATGCTGGGGCGAACATAATGCTGTACCCGTTCAGAAAACTAAAGCGTTTTTATTTTGAAGGTGGTGCAGACTACATTCTGACTCTAAACGAAGACATGACGATGGGCACAATCCAACCGTCGCTTGGAATCGGATGGCAGTTTTAGGAGGAACAGGCATGAAAAAGATACGGATTTATTTTGCATCAGTTTTAGTAGCTTTCTCTGCATTGTTATTGTCCTGTAATTTTGACAATCTTTTCAGTCCTTCCTGGAATGACGGACTGAAAGGCTGGCTGGATGAATATACAAATTCTGCAATGATAGAAGAACATAAGTATTCTACCGAACCTTACCGCGATGCAGCAAATAATTCCTGTATAAGTTCAGAAAGGTCTTTTACTGTTACAATGTACATGCGAAATCCTCAGGGGTATAAGCTGGACGCATCTGTAAATTTCCCGAATCTTTCTTCTTCGATTGACAGGTCAAAGGTAACAATCGTTCAGACGGACTTGGATACAGTGATTCTGACTTTGCCGCAGGCTTTTTTGATTGCAAGTGATGAAGGACAGGATATAAGCCCTACCGTTATGCTTAAAGAGCCGATGAGCGGCCGTTCGTTCCCGGATTATACAATTCCTTTAAGGTGCAATACATATCCACCGGCAGTGGATAACTTTACGATTATGAATGACGGAGCAAACCACTACATATTGGCCTTTGACATGCCTAATGCATTGGAAATTTCTATCCGTCATAAAGATATTTCTAAGATAAGTATAAACGGAACAGAATATGATGTTTCAATAGATAACGACGGCGGTTTTTCAATACCAGACTCTAAGTTTTCCATTGAAAAACCAAGCGGCTATCTGGCTTTTAATAATAAGGAATTTATTCACAACAACGAAGGGCGTTCTGTTTACTATTCAACAGGTGACGAATTAACTTCTGAAGATGTAACTTACACTCTTGCACTTATAGATTCAGCTCGTCTTTCTACGTCTCAAATGGTAAGTACAACCGTACCACGAGTCAACATGCCTGTAATAATGGACGTTTTGGACAACGTAATTCCTGATGATTCTTCTATTGCAATGCCGGTACTTGATGAGAAAAATTCAAACTTTACAATAATTCTCCCTGACGGCGATTCTGACGGTAATCCTGTAAGCGGTTCAAGTGTATATTACAAGATGTTCTATGGGGCAGATGTTGTAACAGACATTTACGATATGGGAATTATTTCGGAAAAGCACAAGTTTACTGTTAGTGTGGGAACCTGGAATATAGAATGTTACGCATACAAGCTCGGCTATGAAAAATCTAATTTGATGAATACAAAGATTCGTGTAGTGGATTCATATATATTTATAAGCGGAAGCCGAGGTTCTGACAATATGAACGTTGCCGATGGTACGGTTGGTTATCCGTATAAAACAATTAATGGTGCGCTTGCAGATATAAACAGCCGTCACATGGTCGGACAAGACAGCGCAGAACTTACTTATACGTTATGCATCCTTGATGAGCTTTCTGGAGAAGAAAACAAATACATTCCGGCCGGAACAAGGGCTGCCGGACTGATTATAGAAGGTTATCCGCAATCTTCTGCCGTAACGCCTTCCTTAGAAAATCTTGAATTAGCTGAGGGGCTTTCTGACAGCTTTAACGTCATGCTTACAAATATCAGTGCAGGAGGCATTAAGGTAAGCGGTGGCTCTGCTTCGCTTAAAGCGGGAGCTAAGGTTCAGAATGCAGAAGTAAGCACAAGGATAAAGATGGGCGCTGACGCAGTTATTTCAGATATCCTCACTATGAATCCTGGTTCTGTAATAGAAATTGTGGAAGGATTGACTCAGACTAAAGCGGCAACAATTACACCTTCAACTTACATAAATGACTGGCAGATTATAGCAGACAATGAATATATTACTTCTGACTGCAGTAAATTTGCCCTTACGCCAAATCCTGACGCACATAGCGGTTATAACTGGAGAATCACAGAGAAGGGGGTTCTTATAGAGGAAGAAACCGGAAATATTACAATTACAGTTTGCGAAGAAGAAAGCGATATTAATGTTTCAAAGAATCCTTCTGGAAAGGTCGTTACATTTGTACCTGATGGTGGCTATGATTCTTATGAATGGGAAGTAGATGGAACTGTTATTTCTTCGGGAACGTCTTATCCGGGAGTTTCTTTAAGTGGAAATTCTCTTGTCTGTGATACAGAAAATTGGGTTAAGGGAGTTTATGATATTTTCCTTGGTGCTAAAAAAGACGGATTGAATTATTCATATCATGTTCAGATAACGAAAAGCGAATGATGCTTTTTGGCTTAGAGAAGTTTGCTGACGAGGAGTTTTTTAAGGGGTTTTATATGAAAAAGATTTTTTCAACGAAAATGATATTTTTTATTTTTTTCTCCTTGATTTTGATTTCCGGATGTTCTTTTTCAGGAGAAGACAATACGTCTTTAAAGGCTGCTTTTCTTTCTTCATTTAGTGATTCAAGCACCGCGGGAAAAGTGTGCGTAAGAATTACTTTTGAAACTCCCCGCGGCGGTACGATTTTTTCCAATCAGGAATTAACGGAGCTCTATTTTACAGGAACTCGCGAAGGAGGCGGAGCCTGCAATGTAGCTGCTGCGACTAAAGATGAGCTTTGCAGTCAGGAAATATGGCTTCATACAGGCACATGGACTTTTCATTTGGAAGGCAAAATTGACGGCGTAACTTTTAAGGATACAGAAACTGTTGCTATAAGCAAAACAAATACTTCGATCAGTTTTAGCTTGAAACCTTACAACGGTGAGAATGAAATCCGTAAAGGGGCAGTTTCTCTTGTCTTGAATTTTACAGGAAATGCAGACCGTGCAGTCCTGAACATAATAAATACGGCAACAGGTGCAGTTTCAGATACCAGGGAATACACAGGGCTTGATATAAGCAACAAAATTGAATATTCAAAGACATTTAAAGAACAGGAATCAGACGGATTAGATCCTGGGACTTATATGATTGTTGTGAATTTTTACCGTAACGAAATGAAAGACGGTGAACCGCCTCTTAATATCTGGAAGGCTTATGCCCGTGTAAAGGCTGGTCTTACCGCAAGGACAGAAATATCGGATTTTAACCTTACAGATTCATATACGATTTCATATCATAATGTTGAAAATGCAACTATTGATTCTTCTGGAGTTATAATTCTTTGTTATTCCAGAAAATCAGGAGAAATAACGCTCCCTTCATATACGAATGCTGCTGGATTCAAAGTCCTTTTCTGGTACGAAACAGAAAGTTTTGATGTATTTTCTCCGGGTATCAAAAAATTTAATTCGATGGAAAAACTTAAAAACCTTGATTTTTATCCTTTGTGGGACACTGACACGGTTTATGCTGCAGTCGGCGGAAGCGGCAACGGGCTTACTGCTGAAAATCCGCTTCCGAATACAGGCGCGGCATTTGCAGCTTTCAAAAAACTGCATGAGTATGGTTCAATACAGAAAAATCTTATCGTTCAGGTTAGCGGCGAAGTTACAGAAACTGCGGGGCTGGGAATTGGTTCAGATTTTGACTATGCAGAATCCATTTTGCTGAAAGGAAAAAATTCCGGCGGGGGTGACGCTATAAAGGGCAGCGGCATAGAAATGACATCTGAACTTAATGCCGGTTTTAACGTTATGCTTGCAGATATAAGTGCAGAAAGCATAAAAATAAGTGGCGGAACGGCTTTCCTTAAGGGCGGTGCTAAAGTTCAGAACGCAGAAGTAAGTACAAAAATTAAATTAGGCGGAAATGCTTTGATTTCCGGCATACTTACAATGAATCCGGCTGCCTCAATAGAAATTATAGAAGAACTGACGCAGAATCCGGTAGCGATAATTACGCCGTCAACGTATATAAACGGATGGCAGATTATAGCTGACAATGAATTTACCGAAAGCAACAGCGGAAGATTCGGACTTACACCAAATCCGGCAACAAGCAGCAGCTACCGCTGGAGAATTACAGAAAAAGGTGTTCTTGCTGAAGAAGAAACCGGAAATATTGTAATTAAGGTTTACGATGAAGAGAGCGACATTGCTGTTTCAAGAACGCCTTCTGGTGCTGTTCATACGTTTATACCTGAAGACGGCTATGCTTCATATGAATGGAAGGTTGATGGAACAGTCATTTCTTCTGGGACTTCTTATACAGGAGTTTCTGTAAGCGGAAATACTCTTTCGTGTGATACGTCAACCTGGCTTAAGGGGGTATATGATATCTTCCTTAGTGCCCAAAAGGACGGACTGTATTATTCATACCATGCGCAGATATCGAAAAGCTGATGGCAGTTAAGCATGATAGAAGTAAGTTATAGGAGTTTTATATGAAAAAGAATTTTTTTAATAAGCTGATATTTTTAATTTTTATCTCCTGCATGTTTTTTTCCAACTGTTCTTTTTCTGGAGACGATGACAATACTGTACTAAAGGCTGCTGTGCTTTTATCAATGAACAATAATGCAGTCAGCCCTGATAAAGTACGCGTAAACCTTAACTTTGAAACTCCACGTGGCGGAACAATTCTTTCAACTCAAGAATTAAGAGATCTTATATTCAGCGGTGCACGGGAAGGCGGTGGAATCTGCAATGTAACGGGATCGACTAAGAACGAGCTTTGCAGTAAAGAAATATGGCTTCAGACGGGCAGCTGGAGTTTTGAGCTTGAAGGCACAATTGACGGCGTTACTTTTAAAGATTCTGTATCCATGAATATAAGCCAGATCAATACAACGATCGAGTTTAATTTAAGACCTTACGACGGTAATGAGGCTATTTCTAAGGGTGGCCTTTATTTTGTTCTTAATTTTTCTGGAGATGCAGATTATGCCCTTTTGAACATAAAAGATGCCGTAACCGGAACGGTCATAGAAACAGATAAAAAAATTAAAGGTTTTGATGTAGTTAAGAAAATCGAATATTCAAAGACATTTAAGGGGCAGGATTCCGAGGGACTTACTCCAGGAACATATAAACTTACTGTAGATTTTTATCGCAACGATATGAATACTGATGAGCCTCCTCTCAATACGTGGGAGGCTTATGCCCGCATAAAAGCGGGGCTTACTGCAAGAAAAGAAATATCAGATTTTGACCTAACTGATTCATATAGAATTACATATCACGTTCCGAGCGGTGCAACAATCTCTGCCGCGGGAGTCGTAGTTCTCTGTTATTCAAGAAAATCCGACACAATAACGCTCCCTGTTTATACAAATGCAGGCTTTAAGGTTCTTTCCTGGTACGAAACAGAAAATTTCAATATATCTCAGCCAGGTGTTACGTCTTTTAATCCAAAAACAAAGCTTAAGAACATGGATTTTTATCCATTATGGGATACGGATACTGGATATGTAACTGCTGGGGGAACAGGCAATGGGCTTTCTGCTGAATCAGCAGCATCGAGTGCCGCCACAGCACTTACAAATTTAAAAAAACTGCATGAGTATGGTTCCGAGCAGACAAATCTTAAAATCCAGATTGACGGCGAAGTTTCTGGCAATACAACGATTGATACAGATTATAACTATGTAGATTCTATTACGCTGAAAGGAAAAACCGGGAATTCAACAGACAGCCTGAAGGGAAGCGGAAGCAATAGTGTTCTAAAACTAGAGTGCGAAAAATCGGTAACCATAACAAATCTTAAGATTACCGGGGGAAGCGGTGTTAACTATGGAGGTGGAATTTATGTTGGAGGAAAAAGCTCTGTAATACTTGAAGACGGGGCACTTATAGACGGTAACAGTGCCGTACAGCGTGGTGGAGGAATATATGTAAGTGCAAATACGGGCACAGTAGGCAGAATAAGCCTTACAATAAATGACGGCGCAAAGATAACAGGGAATAAAATTGTAAATGATGGTACTGGTGAATATGGCGGAATGGGAATTTTTGCAGAATCTGCAAAAATCGTAATGAATGGCGGGGAAATAAGCCAGAATAATGGACAACAACTTAATCAGAGAGGAGCCGTAAGGCTTCATACTAATTGTGTATTTGACTTGAACGGCGGAAAAATCACAAATAATTCTGTAATGCATATCGGAGGAAATATATTCTGCCGTGCTTCAACAATAAATATGACTGCAGGGGAAATTTCAGAAGGAAAGGCAGGCAACGAGTCTCAACATGGAGCCGGAGGAGGACTTTGGATAGAGAAAGAATCTCCGTTTAATATGAGCGGAGGAATAATCTGCAATAACAGCGTCAATCAAAAAACAGGTAGTAGCGGGGGAGCTATAAACCTTCGTAATGACGGGGCAAAACTTTGCATAAGCGGAAGTGCATATATTCCTAGCAGTGGGACAGCCTTTGACAATGATATTTATATTCAAGACAAGGATGGTACATACACTGCGATAGAGATCAGCGGGGAACTTACTCCGCCTTCTGAATATGTTGCTGCTGGGAAAAAAATTGCAGTGTCTCCGGCAGGCTGGAAGCGCAGGAAGGTAATATTAAAAGCGGCAGATGATGCTCCAACGGGATTAAATATTGAAGATTACAAAAATTACTTTTGTTTTACATCTAATGGTGTCAACTTTAGCTATGGCACTGATAATACGGCTATCATTATGGCACCTTATTTTGTTGCAAGCAGTGGAACCGATGATGATGATACACCAGGAGATAGTGATAATCCGTATCGTACGATTAAATACGCAGTCGGTAAGTTGTCTGGAAATTATGACGAAACAATTAAAGTAAAAGGAATATTAAAAGGTGCCTCAGAAATTCCTGATACATTTAGTACAACTAACTGTAAGTCTTTAACGATAGAAGGTGCAAGTAACCTTGATTCAGACGGCAATCCCCAGGATGTGCTTACAATTGCAGATGATGCAGCTTCTGGTTCTGTATTGAAAATAAATACTGAGGTACCTGTAACTCTTAAGAATATAAAAATTACAGGTGGAAAAGGTACTCCTGACTCTGACAACGAAGTAAATACTTTTGGAGGTGGGATTTATTTTGAGAAGGGGTCTCTGACGCTTGCAGACGGGGTTCTTATTACGGGAAATTCGGCGACTGTTTCGGGTGGCGGTATATACATGCCACTCCGGGATGCAAAGCTTTTTATGTGTGGAACTTCTTATGTCGGTGACAAAAGAACTACGACTGCAACAGGAACGACTGTTAATGATGCCGGAACAAATTGTGCAAATTTCGCAGCGAATTCAGGAGGAGGAATTTATAGCTGTGGTAAAGTATATTTGGGCTATATTCAGAATTCTTCTGGAAACATTGTTCCAGAATCTTGGACAGGAGGAATTTGTGGAAATGCGGCTTCCAAAGGTGCCGGAATCACTTCTGGTAGAGACACAGCGGGTAGTACACCAGAAAGCGGTCTGTTAAAAGTCATGACAGGAAAAATTTCTTATAATTATGCAGGCTCAGGCTCCGGGGGAGGAATCTATGCTTATGACGGAACTGTTGTTGAATTTTATAATGGAGAAATAGATGATAATTCGGCAGAAAACGGTGGCGCAATTTATGCAGATGGTGCAGCAACAAAGATTTCTGTAAGCGGGGGAAAGCTTTCACAGAACACAGCATCTTCTTGTGGCGGTGCTATAAATTACAATAACGGCACAATCGAGGTCAGCGGTTCCGTTTACATTCCATGTACAGGTGAAAAACAGAACGATGTTTACCTTGCAGAAAACAAGTTTCTTACTATTGCTGGAAACCTTACCCTGCCGGAAGATGCTCCGAGCAATGCTAAGAACATGTTAATTACCCCATCTGCATGGACCCGCGGAAATCAGGTTTTAGGGGCAAGTTCAGCAGGACTTATTGAAAGCAACAAAGATCGTTTTGCTACTATTGATGAAGATTTTATTATTAATCAAAAATCCGGGGAATTGACTAAAGGTGTTCTGGCAGCGCCTATTTATGTTGCAAGCGATGATGTTTACGACGATACACGTTGCGGGAATAAAGGATCTTCTTCTGGGGCACGAGGAACCAGGGAAAAACCATACAGTTCTTTAGAAACTGCGTTTTCTGAAGTAGATGCCAGCAACTATACAATTTATATAGACGGAACTTTAAAAGGAAAAGTAGAAATTAAAGAAGACGGGTCGTCTCCAATAAATTCAAATATACTGACATTGCGGGGTTATATTCCAGATGGGCAGACAGTAGCAAAAGCGGCGTTAGATGGTAATTTTTCAAGTATGGAAAATGGAAACACTACTCTTGTTATAACTGCTGAAAAGACTGTAAATATCTACGACCTTAAGATAACCGGCGGTAAAAATAGTTACAAAGATGACGATAAGCCTAGTGGCGGTGGAATCATAATAAACAACGCTGGGACACAGGTAAATTTGGAATCTGGCACAGTAATAACAGGTAATAATGCACGTTATGGAGGAGGAGTAACCGTCTGGAATGGAAAACTTACTGTAAAGGACGGAGCTGTTATAAGTAATAATAAAGCGATAAGAGATGGTAACTACGGTGGAAAAGGCGGCGGAATTTATGTTGAGAATGGTTCTGTAGAATTGGCCGGCGGAACAATCGGTGGTTCATCTAGTGAAGAAGGTAATAGCGCATACCAGGGTGGGGGAATTTACGTATCGTACGTTTCAGGTGATACTTCTGAAGCTTTCACAATGACTGGCGGCAGAGTTAGTTACAACAATAGAGATGGTGGAACTGGCGTGCACGGAGGTGCAGGTCTTTATCTTTGGAGAAAATCAACTATTAGCGGTGGAAAAATCGATCATAATAATGCAGCTACTGATTCTGAAGGCGGCGGAATTTATGTCGATGCAGTATGTACGATTTCCGGCGATGTTGAAATATCAGATAATAGAGCTAATAAAGGAGCTGGAATATATACAAATAAGGATGATCTGACTGTAGAAGGCGGTGTATTTAAAAATAATATAGCAGGTACATCCGGCGGAGCTATATACGTTTGGAATGATTTTAATCTAAAAGGAAATCCTGTCTTTACATTGCCAGAGGACGGAGTCGGACAAGGAAAAAACGATATATATCTGAAGCAGGGTGAAATAAATATTACAGGTTCTGTAACAACTTCTGACATTTACATTGCTTCTGTTACACCGTCACATTATTCACGTGGAGAAAGAATTCTTTCTTCTACTACTACTCAAAATAAAACCATTATGGACTCGCTTATGTCAAGATTCATTCTTACTCAGGATGACGGCGACTGGAACAGAAAAAATTCAGTGTATGAGGATTCAACGGAGACAACGTATTTTATTATTATTGATTCTCCAATCTATGTAGTTGGAAATGGACATGATTCATATTTCAAGGATGCTCCTGCTTCTGGCGCCATAGGAACCAAGAGTAAGCCGTATGCTTCAATCTTTGATGCACAGGCTGTTATGAGCGATAGTAATATGGATTATGAACTAGTTGTAGACGGTTCTGTAACAGGGCCTCAAAAGCTTTCGTATGCAGATAAAAACTTTAATGCAAAGTCTGTTACAATCAAAGGCTATAAGCCAACTGATACATATTCAGTTACAGCAACATTGAACGGAAATTCTACGACTGGCTCTGCCTTAACGGTAGCCGCAAAGACCGCAGATTTTCCTGTCATAATTCAAGACCTCACAATTACCGGCGGTAATGCAACTGACGGTGGCGGAATCAACATTTCAAAAGGAACCGTAAAACTTACTGACGGCACTAAAATTACCGGCAACACTGCAACCAAGGGTGGCGGCGTATACGTTGGCTCAGACGGAACGTTGTTTATGTACGGCAAGGCATTGATTGGAGATGTTGTATCAGGTTCAACAGCAACCACAAAAGCAACTTCATTAAGCTTTGCGAACAAAGCTTCCTATGGCGGTGGAATCTACAGTGAAGGAAATGTTTACTTGGGATACAACGCATGGGGAACTACGAGCGGAACTGCGGAGCCATTGGACTCAGGTTATGGAGTTCGTCGAAATTACTCAACAGGTGATTATGCAGGCATCTACGGAAGTGGAACTGTCAGAATAAAAACAGGAAATATTTCTTACAATACGGCGGCTTCTAATGGAGGCGGTCTTTGCGGCAACTTTATTCTTGAGGGCGGTACAGTTAGTGGAAATTCTGCAAGTAACGGAGCCGGTATGTATATTCCAAATGGAATTACAACATCTTCGATAACAAATGGAACAGTTTCTTCAAATGTCGCTGTGAATAACGGTGGCGCAGCTTATATTAGCAATGGAGGCAAGCTTTCTCTTTCTGGTGGAACGATAAGCGCCAATGAAGCTACAAACGGTGGCGCGGTATTTACTTACTATTACACTTCATCATCATACGGCACCTTTGAAATGAACGGGGGAACGCTCTCGGAGAATTCTGCTACAGGTCATGGTGGTGCAGTTTATGTTGATACAGGGGCGCTTTTCAAAATGTCGGGTTCGGCATCCATCCCGCCAGTGCTGCATACAACATTAGAAAATTATTATATTGTAAACCAAAACGACGTATACCTTGCAAAGAATAGCGACGGCTCTGAACGTGCTGCTATAACGGTTACAGGCTCAATTCTGCTTTCTGCTGAATCACCTGTGGCGGCAGTTACGCCGGCAGAGTGCAAGCGAGGAATAGCAATTGTAAAAAACTTCAGTTCTAATACGCTTGTGTCAGGCACAAACGGAAAGTTTGCAATAACTGAATATGACGACGACTGGACAAAAAAACAGGCATCTGACAATAAGTCTGTTACTATAGAATCTGACGTTTATGTTGCAAGTTCTGCTACAACTGACTCTACAAGAAAAGTTTGCGGTCCTGCACCTAGCAGCGGTAACATTGGAACAAAGCATAAGCCTTACAAAAGCATAGAAGACGCGCTGGGCTTGTTCAACGACGACACCGCCGATGCCAAAGTCATCGTTGACGGAACTTTAACCGGCGCTCAAAAAATCGTGAACGCCACGGCAAAATCCATAACCGTCCAAGGCTACAGAGAAAGCGACACCGCGACGACAAGCGCCGCCACATTGAACGGCGGCTTTACCAAGGCAAGCAAAGGAACCACTCTTACGATTGACGCTTCCGGCGTTATTTCCGTAACCTTGAGATACTTGACCATAACCGGAGGCTACGCCTCTAACAGCGGCGGCGGTGTCTGTGTAATGGATGGAAGCCTTGCCAACCTTGCGGAAGGCGTTGCCGTCACAGGAAACGCTGCCGCGTCCTATGGCGGAGGAGTTTTTGTCCAAGCCGGCGCCGCATTGGGCGTTTACGCTAATGGTACCGGAACCTCCGTGACAATCGGAAAAGCGGGCGTGACCGATGCTCCCGTCTACAATGGCAACGCAGAGCCCAGCGCGACCGGCATAAACCAGGCGGACGAAGGCGGCGGCATTTACAACGCTGGAGAGCTTAGATTTGGCGGAAGCGTTGCCAAAAGAACTGACGGAGTCTCTGGCGCGACCGGCAGCATATACGCGACCGGCAACATCAATATTTGCGGAAACGTGGCCAAGAATTATGGCGGCGGCATTTACGCTACAGGCCGTGTGTATGGGGGAACAAGCGCCTACAACGCTACAAGAATTGAGGCCGGAACCATAAAATGCAACCGCGCGGACCAAGGTGGCGGCGTTTACATTGCGGACGGAAAGTGTTTGTACATGAACCGCGGAATCTTTGAGCTTAACAAAGCGGGAACATCCGGCGGCGCGGTTTATCAGGGCGGAACGTTCTATCTTTTCGGAAAATCGCAGATGGCCGCGACGACCAACGCCGAAAAGACAAACGACGTTTACCTTCCGTCCGGAAAACTCGTCACGGTTTATTCCAGCATAAATACAGTTTCAACTAATGGTCCGCTTTTCAGCGGCGCCACAATTACGCCCGAATCTTGGACGCGCGGAACGCAAGTTTTGGAAAAAGGCTCGTCGCTTAGCGCAGGCTTGGACGCGGACATCGTGGGAAAATTCACAGTCAGCGACAGCGAGTGGAGTCCGATTCTTGTTGGAAGCGGAACCAGTGCTATTGGTAAGATTGACGCAGAAATCTGGGTTGCAGGCGGAACTCTTTCTACTGGAGTTGGAAACAAAGTCACGGGCGGAAAGGCGCCGAGCAATGACAACCGCGGAACAAAGCTCCAGCCATACGCTACGCTCGCCAAGGCCGTGGCTCAGTGCTGGAAAGGTCCTAACGACACCGTCGCTACCACAGGCCGCACAATCAACATAGACGGAACCGTGCAGGGCTCGGGTGACAATGCGCACACAATTTCAGACACGGATTTAACATCGGCAAAGGCCACTGCTGTCACCCTTTTGGGTAACGGAACAAACGGCGCCACTTTGTCCAGATCCGCAGCCGGCGGACGGGTTCTTTACATAACCAGCGCAGTTCCTGTGACAATCAAAAAACTTACGATTACAGGCGGAAACACAACCGGTACTGGTGCGGGAATCTGCGTGTCTGCGCCAAACGCAAAACTTACCCTTGGACAAGGAGCGGTCGTCACTGGCAACGAAGGAAACGGTAACGGCGGCGGCGTCTACTTTGAGGGGACATCAAGCAGCAAAATGGGAACCCTCACAATGGAGTCCACCGCTAAAATTCAGGGAAATAAGTCCAACTTAAGCAACGGCGGCGGCATTTACTTGAAATACGCCAAATTGTACATGAGAGGAAGCGCGCTTGTCGGCGACAATTCAACATCATATACTGTGGGCGCCACAAACAGTTCAAAGTCCAACAGCGCTGTAAGCGGCGGTGGTATTTACGCCGACGAATACGGCTATGTATATATAGGTGAAGAAAGCGGCGATTCCGCGTTGGGCGCTAGCTACGGCGTTTGCCACAACTACGCATCCAGCGACGGCGGCGGAGTTTATCTGGCAACATCTACAAGCATTCTAAAAATGGGAAGCGGAAAGATTTCCAAAAATGGCGCGGCGGTCAATGGCGGCGGAGTTTACAACGCCGGAATAGTCTATTTGTACACGGACGCGCTGATTGGAGACGCAAAATTCACCGCGTCCACCGCTACCGCAACAGATACAGCGCACTCCAACTTGGCTGGCGGCGACGGCGGTGGAATCTTCAGCGTGGGCGGAAGCTATGTCGGTTTGGGCTACAGTTTGAAAAACGGTTCCAGCTGGACGGAAAAAACGCTCAACGAAGGATACGGCGTTGTGGGCAACTACGCCGCAGGTAGCGGCGGTGGCATTCAGTGCAATGACAATTCCGTATCTGCTATGGAACTTCACATGGCGTCGGGAGACATAAGTGCGAACCGCGCCAACGGATCCAGCGAAGCCGCCGGTGGTGGTGGAATACATGTTAATAACTCTTCTACCAATGTGTATATGACAGGCGGAAAGATTGCCAAGAACAGCGCGGTCACTGGCGGCGGCGTTCACCTCAACGGAAACATCTATATGTCGGGAAGCGCGGCCATTGGCGACATGTCAAAAGGCGCCACAACCTACGCAAGCTCTGCGACCGCATGCTCAAACTACGCGTCTTCTAAAGGCGGCGGCGTGTTCGTTGACACCAACGGAGATTTGTCTATGGGATACAAGAACGCAGTCGCGAACAACTATGACACAGCATTTAGCGGCGGAATCGCCTATAACTATTCCGGCATGGGCGGAGGCATATATACAAAGGCAACCGCTGGCGTTCACTTGGCCTATGGAACGGTCAAAAGCAACGGCGCGAATTATTCAGGCGGCGGAGTTTTTATGACCTACTGGCTCGTTATTGCGAAAGCGACAATTCCCGGAGGATCGTCCGACAAGCAAAATGGCGTTTGCTTTAACAGCAGCGGGTCGCCACAGATTGACGGAATTTCTGGGGTTGCTCCAACGGAGTCCCAAGTCGCGAAAATCACGCCGGGCTCATACAGCACTAGCACGCAAGTGTTGTCTTCTAGGTTATATCCGTATGCCGATAAGTTCTACGTATTCCCAAAAGATGGCGTGAATTGGTCTATTGACAGCAGCACCGGAAAGTTGAAGCAGAATTAAGCGCTGCGCCCCCCCCTGCGATTTTGGGTGGTCTTCCAATTCGGAAGGCCGCTTTTTTTGTGGCGTTTATTGTTTTTCTGCTATCACTCGTGCCGAGTCTTGAACTCTGGATGTGCTTCGTAGTATTTTCGTTTATCTTCGTACATGGCTTCGTCGGCTAATTGCATGGATTCTCTTAAGTCTTCTTCGGTGTCGGTCCAGTGGGAACCAAATGCAAAACAGACCTCGTTTCCGTATGAAGCTTTTTTGCGGAGTTCTTCAATCTTGATTTCAAAGTCATCTTTTGAACATTCTGTTGAAATGATTACAAATTCGTCGCCACTGGAGCGGTATATTTCATCTTCGTTGAATATTTCTTTCAAAAGTGCTGCTGCTTTTTTCAAAAGTTCGTCTCCAGCCTTGTGACCTTTTGTGTCGTTGCAAATTTTAAGTCCGTTCAAATCGGCAAATATAATTCCGTATGGCAGATGAACCGGCATTAATCCGTTTGTGTTCCATTCAACGCGTGTATTCATGGAATTGCGGTTTTTTACACCAGTCAAAGAGTCAATATTGCTCATGAATTCCAGGCGTTCTATAAGATTGTTGTTTGCAATTTCTGCCGAAAGGAAGAATGCGGTTAAAGTGATAAATTCCTTAATTTCAACAAATTTTTCTGTATTAAAATTGGTAACAAAAAGTACACCGATTAATTTGTTTCTGTTTAATAAAGGAACAAGAATTACACTTTCTACGCCGCCACCGATAAGACTTTTTGCCCATACAGGATTTATCTTTTGAATTTCCTGCATGTCAAAAGAATCTTTTACAAAAACTGCATCCTTGTTCTTTATCATATCAACCCATGAAAAAACAACTTCATTAGTTAAATATGGCAGGAAGTCTTCTATGGTTGCTTCATCGTTACGGTATTTTGCGCAAAGCGGTGCATATTTTTGTTTTTCCGTATCAATCATAAAAATTGCGCTGCAGAAGGAATCTGTTTTGATTTGAATGTCAGCTATTGCGGTGTTCATTGCTTCGATGAAGTTTTCGGCTTTGCGTAGATTAATACAGGTTTGAATTATGAAAGGGGCGGCTTCCATAGACATGTCTGAAAGTCGTTCTGCTTCCGGGGCTTTTGTAAATTCAAAGATGTATACGAAATATGATAGTTTATCAGTGTCAAATTCCGACGAAAGTGGAATATAAGTTCCGTCTGTCCAGACTCCCAAGGATTTTGTGTCTACGTACGCATGAAGATGAAGTTTTTTTACTGCACAACGATAACAAAAGTCTTCAAAATTAGCTTCTTTTTGAACTAATTCATCATAACGCATCCCGTCTTTATAATTGGAACCCATTATTTTTTTGTACATAGCATTTGCTTTTACAATGCGAATTTCGCCCCAATGCTCTTCCCCAAGCTTTTCCACAGAAAGAACTGCGGCCGCCATGCTATAAGAATCGACAAACTTCTGAAAATCCATACCTTCTATTTTGAACCCTAAAGTATTTTTTTGCAAATTATTTGAATTTCTAATACTTAAAATTCATTTTTTTACAAGAAACCTCTGTTATATAGATGTAGAACTTTTTTACCAGAGGTAACCAAATTGAATTTCAAACCATTTGAAGAACTCGAATTTTCCGACGACTTTATGTTCGGAAAAATTATGCAGAATCCAGAAATCTGTGCTGGAGTTATAGAACGACTTTTACATATCAAGGTAACTCGCATTGAATTTCCGAAACTGCAGAACTCAATAAAACCGTATTACACCAGTAAAGGAGTTCGTTTTGATGTTTATCTAAAAGACAGTGACCGCGTTTTTGACATCGAAATTCAAACAACAACTCCAGTCGCTTTGGGAAAACGCATGCGTTATTACCAGAGTATCATCGATATGGACTCCACTATGAAAGGCGATGATTATTCGGAATTAAAAGAAAGCTACATTATTTTTATCTGCAAAACTTCTCCGTTTTCGAATTTTGACTTGCCGGTTTATACATTTAAAAACACCTGCGTTGAAGATTCTTCTGTTTCGCTTGATGACAAAACCTTAAAAGCAATTTACAATTCTAGTGCATACGAAAAAGAGACTGACCCGGAATTAAAAGCATTTTTGAATTTCGTATGTTCCAACAAGGCAGAAGATGATTTTACCGAACAAATCCAAAACCTTGTAAATCAGGCAAAATTAATGGAGGCAAATAAAACGGAATACATGAATATAAATATACACGAAATGGATATAAGACGCGAAGCAAAGAAAGAAGGAAAAGATGTTGCAAATATTGAAAATGCTAGAAAAATGCTGCTCAAGAATTACCCTATCAGCGATATCTGCGAAATAACAGGATTAACGGAGGATAAAATCTTTGAGCTAAAAGAAAAACTATCGGCAACAAATTCGTAAAAATGCCTCTGCTAAACTTCCTTTTGTAGTATGTCGGAATACCCCCTCAAATTTCCATCACTTCATAAAAATTGCAGTTAAGTGCTAGTGCCAGGGCGTTTATTGATTTTCCGCTGGCCATATTGATATCTTTTGCACCAGTTTCGTACTGCTGAAGGGTACGCAGGTTTACTCCGCTGAGTTCTGAAAGTTCTTTTTGTGTAAGTCCGG
>JAFOSK010000087.1 GCA_017392945.1 Treponema sp. | reverse complement strand
GCTTACTCCTTTGCAGCTTCAGCTTTTTCAGCCTTTGCTTTCTTTGTAGACTTTTTTTCGTTCTTGTCAGAATCTGGTTCCGGAAGCTTGTAATCTACCAGCTCAAGAATTACCATCTCTGCTGCATCGCCCTGGCGGAATCCCATCTTTAGAACGCGTGTATAACCACCGTTGCGTTCCTTCATGCGGGGACCAAGCTCTGTGAACAATTTGTTCAAGATTCTTTCGTCTGCAATGAATTTTGCTGCAATTCTTCTGTTGTGAACTGTATCAACCTTTGCACGAGTAATCAGTTTCTCGGCATACCTACGAGCTTCAGCAGCCTTTGCTTTTGTAGTAGTAATGCGTTCATACTTAAACAAAGAGGCTACCATATTGCGTAACATTGCACGGCGGTGTGCAGATGTGCGTGAAAGCGGATTAAATCCAATTTTATGATTCATTCGTTTCGTCCTTCTGTTTGCGTAACACAACATCCTTTACATGGCTATAATCAGTCATGCCTAAAGACAAACCGCGCTCGGCCAATTTTTCCTTGATTTCCTCAAGGCTCCTTTTTCCAAAGTTACGGGTCTTTGTAATGTCGTCTTCCGTTTTCTTGGTTAATTCACCCAATGTGTGAATATTTGCATTCTTAAGACAGTTTGAACTACGCACAGACAGCTCAAGGTCTTCCACCTTAGTATCGAGCAACTGGCGGATTCTTGTGTCACCTTCTTCACCATCATCGCTTGAAGAATATTCGCTTTCGTTAAAGTTCACAAAAATTGCGAAATAGTCTTTTGCAATCTTTGCTGCGTCAGCAAGTGCATCTTCAGGGCTAATAGTTCCGTCGGTCCAAATCTCAAGAATTAACTTGTCATAATCGTTGCGCTGACCAACACGGCATGGTTCAATAGAATACTTTACCTTTGGTACCGGAGTAAAGATACAGTCCATTGGAATTGTTCCAACAATTTCCAGATAGCGTTCATTTACTTCAGCAGGCACATATCCTCTGCCGCAGTCAACCTGAATGTCAAATTCAAGATGAGCACCTTCCATCATAGTAAAGAGCTCAAGACCCTTTGTCATGATTTCAAGCTGTCCTTCTTTTTCAAGGTCTTCACTTTTTACAGTACCAGGTCCCTGAAATTCGTAGTGGATTGTATCCTGTTCAACATCCCGAGGCAAGCGCAAGCGTATTTGTTTTAAGCTGTTCAAGACTTCCAGCGTATCTTCGGAAATATTCGGAATTGATTCGAACTCTCCGGAGATAAGATGTGGAACTCCATCTGCGTCATAAGAACTAATCTGAACTGCGGAGATTGCGTATCCCTGGATAGAAGAGAGCAATACGCGGCGCAAGGTATTACCTACCGTTGTACCGAAGCCCGGTTCAAAAGGATAAGCAGTAAACTTACCGTAGTTTGGATTCTGCTCCTGATGCTCAAATGTTATGCCTTTCGGTTTTTTAAACCCCTTAAGGAGATTTTTGCGAGCCATCTGAACTCCTTATTAATTGGGAAAGTCTTTTTGCCGACCTTCCTTTAAATCAGCGCTGCAATAAAACTTGCTAAAGATTTACTGCATTAACGCTCATTAAGTTCATTCTGAATAACAGCAGGCTGAAAACAGCAGTTCTGCCGTATTCCCTAATTCAACACAAATCCAGAATTACATGCGACGCGTCTTGCGCGGGCGGCATCCATTGTGAGGAATTGGAGTAGTATCAGAGATAGACTTTACCTTAAGGCCTAAAGTTCCAAGAACACGAATCGCATTTTCACGACCGATTCCAGGTCCCTTTACAAACACATGAACTTCACGCAAACCGTAGCCAGCTGCGCGCTGAACTGCAGTTTCTGCAACAGACTGTGCTGCAAACGGAGTAGACTTCTTTGCCCCGCGGAATCCCAAGCCACCAGAAGAAGCCCAAGAAATTGCGTTTCCACGAAGGTCTGTAATTGTCACAATCGTGTTGTTGAAGGTTGCCTGAATGTAAACATTACCTTCAAATACACTCTTTTTCTCTTTTCTTTTTTTGCTGTTAGAATTTGTTGCTGCTGGCATTATTTACCTCCGCTTAAGCCTTCTTCTTGTTGGCAACTGTCTTCTTCTTACCCTTGCGAGTACGAGAATTTGTACGGGTGCGCTGACCGCGTACTGGAAGACCCTTGCGATGGCGGCTGCCACGGTAGCTTCCGATGTCAATCAGGCGCTTAATGTTAAGACCAATCTCTGTGCGGAGACGACCTTCTGTCTTGTAGTTGTCATCGATAGCTTTGCGGATTTTAGCCAGTTCGTCTTCTGACAAATCGTTAATCATTCTTCCGGGTTCTGTGCCGGTAAGTTCGCAGATGTGCAATGCCGCTGAACGGCCGATTCCGTAGATATAAGTCAAAGCAATCTTTACTTGCTTGTTTGGGAGGTCAACTCCCGCAATACGTGCCATCAGTTACTCCTCAACCCTGTCTCTGCTTATGCTTTGGGTTAGAACAGATAATGCGGATAATTCCGTTTCTCTTGATAACCTTACACTTGTCGCAAATGGGCTTTACACTGGTTCGTACTTTCATAAAAAGTCCCCCTGGTAATACAGTGATAGTTGTTTTATTGAATCATGGCAGTTCGAAGTAACATCGCTTCTATATAATAGAAGACTGTTTACCATGAACTACAATTCAATACCACCGCTCCAATATAGAAGCGGTGTATTAATATATCATATATTACCAAATTTAATCTAGTCCTAACCGCATAAATTCTTAACTTTTTACTAAAGTTTTCTATAAATTACGCGGTTTTAAGCCTTTCTTTGTAAATCCATCGTGGTGATGCATCTTAAGCAAGGCTTCTACCTGGGCCATTGTATCAAGGTCAACGCCAACAATAATCAGCAACGAAGTACCACCCATAAGCATTGCAACTTCCTGGGGGAACTTGAACACAATCTGAATAATTGTAGGGATAACT
>JAFOSK010000086.1 GCA_017392945.1 Treponema sp. | reverse complement strand
TCTCCGTCTGTCGTCCACGTACGCTCTATGTCTGCACCGCTCCGGCCGCTGCTCTCCCCGTCAGCCTTCTTTGTTCCCGTGAGCGAAAAGCTTTCGAATTCCTCCGCACTCTGCACGCTAGGCAGCGCCTTCCGCGACACTTACCTTTACTACCGCTCCAATACCGGCGTCCTTACTGCTAAGGATAAGCGCCTTCATGATCAGGTCGTCAGAGCCCTCCGTAATCGTGCATGCCGCAAGCACCAGCGCGCAGGCCGCAGCAAGCAGCTTCAAAAGCTTTCTTTTCATATTCCTTCTCCAATAAAAAAATTACATATTATCTGTCCGTGCAGAAGATCCGCCTACGCCCCTTTTGTACGCGGCAAAGCTTCGTCCTCTGCACCTGTCCGCAACCATACAACGAATGTACAGCTCCGCTGTTCACGGCGTACGGAAGGAGTTTCTACTCTCCCTTACCCGCCGGTCATTCCGCAACAAAAAAAACCGCCTGCTGCCGTACTTATGGCACTCCCGCGGTCTTCCGTATTACATGAGTAAATTGCTGTGTATATGATTTGCCCTCAGGGCATTTTGCGCACCTGCATTGCCGTGTCTTTTGCACACAACGGCTCCAGGCTTCTTCCTGATGATAAACTTTCCCACGCCCTAAATTATAAAGAATTCAAGATTTTTATTTAACACCTTCCTGTTGATTTTTTGCAGCAAAGACACAGAATCAAGACCTGTAAGATTTTTCTTAGCTTTTCAAGCTAGAGCACTTGACCATCTTCCTTACAATTGTTACCCTTGGTGTAAAATATAGGTTTACAATCATGAAAAAAAATACATTAACTAAAAAAGCAACGGTTACAGCTCTATTTGCAGCTCTTGTTTGTGCAGGGTGCTTTATTCAAATTCCTATTCCTGGTGGAATCCCTGTTACAATCCAAGACATGATGGCCATGCTGTGCGGCCTGTTGCTCGGCCCCTTGTACGGTGGTCTTGCCGTTCTTATGTTTCTTATACTAGGCTGTTTTGGCTTACCAGTTTTTACGGGCAAAGCCGGGCTAAGCGTTATTCTGAATGGTCCTACAGGAGGATTTTTAATCGGTTATTTATGCGCCGCTGTAATCAGCGGACTTATAATACAGCTGCTCGTAAAAGAAGAATCCCGCCCGCTTACAGAACAAGACGAAAAAAGCTGCTGTTCATCGGATTCCAGGATTTTAAGACTCCGCAACAACCTTAACTGGCTCTTCATTGCACTTGCTGCAATTTCTGCAACCATAATAGTCTTCGTACTCGGCATAGTCGGATTTCATCGTGTAAAGCCGGACCTTGAAATGTCAAAAGTTCTTGCCGCTGTTCTTATCCCTTTTATTCCAGGAAACACCCTGAAAATCATCATAATGATTCCGTTGGTAAAACGCCTGCGTCCTGCAATAAAAAACTATTTGTGCTAGTATCTGACTATGGAATCCCCGGACAAAAGCCTTATCACTATAGAAAATATATCTCGTACTTTTCCAAACGGTAAAAAAGCCTTGGACAAAATATCAATTCAAATTCAACAAGGCGAATTCGTTGTAATTGCCGGACCAAACGGCTCCGGCAAAAGTGTGCTTATGTCTCTGATTGCAGGGCTGGATGAACCCACAACAGGCAGAATCACTGTTCCTCAGAACAGCGTAGGACTTGTGTTCCAAAACGCAGATTCTCAGATTCTTGGCGAAACCCCGGAAGAAGACATTGCATTCGGACTTCGTAACAAAGGCATTAGAAAACAACAGATTCCCGAAATCACCAAACAAGTTCTTTTAAAAACCGGGCTATACGAAAAGCGTCATTTTCCGGCCAGAGAAATGAGCGGAGGAGAAAAACGCCGGCTCGCGGTTGCAGGTATTCTTGCCCTTGATCGCAGCATAATTATTTTTGACGAACCTTTTGCAAATCTCGATTACCCGGGCATCCGCCAGGTTTGCAACATAGTTTTAGAATTAAAAAAAGAAGGCAAGACCGTAATCATTCTTACGCATGAACTGGAAAAAATTCTTGCCCTCGCAGACCGTTTTATTATCCTTGCTCAGGGAGAAATAAAATTTAACGGCTCAGCACAGGAAGGGCTTAAGCAGAATCTGGAAGCATTCGGAATACGACATCCGCTTGCCTGCTACAGCAAAGTGACCGATCTTTTCTGGGGAAACACAGAAAACAGCACAGGAGCTCAGAATGAAATCTGAACCTGCTCTTTTCTGCTACAGGCTTGCAGACTCACCCGTACACCGCGCACCAGCGTGGCTTAAAATTATTTTTCTGGTAATAGTTACGCTAAGAACGTTCAGCAAAACTACTTACGCATTGCCAGAAGATTTTTTTATTCCGCTTGAAGTTATTCCCTGGCTAAGAACAGGGTTCTATTTTGTACTGACCATTACACTTTTTATTGCTGCAAAAACACCGCTTTCAAGCCTAAAAAGGCTTAAATTCATCTTGGTGCTTGCAGCTTGTCTTTTTCTTATTTCGCTGTGTACGCCGTGCATAGAACAAGAAAACGAAGCTTACTTTATTTCAGTGAATATTGCCGGCTTAAAAAACGACATGCTATACATTTCAAGATTCCTTGTTACCATTCTTGCATCGCTGGTTGTTTTTGAAACCACAAGCCGTCTGGAACTTTTTGACTTTTTTGTTCAGACAGAAAACACAGTAACCCGCATAATTCCGCCGTTTAAAAAACTGAATGCCGCACTGATTCTTTCGGTTACAATCACATTTATTCCTGAAGTTTTTGCCTGCTGGTCGCGCGTTTCCCTAGCCGCAGCCGCACGCACTCCAACCCGCAAAAAAGAATTCCGCCTGTTCTGGAAGCTTTTTTGTTCCGCTCCAGAAAGGCTTAGACTGTATGTAAGCTCACTGAATGCGCGCATTACCGCATTTTTTCTAAATATGCTTCAGTACGCAGAAGAAGTGCGTCGAGCTGTTTCCAGCCGTATTGATTCAGACTAAATGCAGAAATTCAATCCACTTCACATTGTTCCTATTGGAACATAACATAGTATTGCAGAAGAGATGCAGCACTCTCATCAACAGGCTCGTTTCCTATAACTCCAGCAGACAATGTCAAGTTTACACTTTTTGCATCGGCATCAACTGTACCTATCTTATGCAATGTAAATCCATAAGGAGGAAGCTTATAACCAGTACTAGAAGAAAAATATTGCGGTCCGTCATATTTTACGTTGGCATTTGATTTTACTTCCAGACGCTTATCCAGATGCCACAAATCTATTGCTTTCATAGGATACGTATAACCGTTATAAGTGATACTTGTTTCAGCATCTTTATTCATAGTCGGATACGCATAATAAGTATTTGTGAAAACCAGAGCCTGAGTATACTTTCTGAGCAGATCAAGATAACTATAATCTTTACCGTTAACTTTATTCACAGCATTAACCATACAATCTATTCCAACATATTTGTTCAGGGCCATTTCATGGATTAACTTGGTTCCTCCATACTGACGGGAAAGCCATGCGCCAAAGGAATATGCATTAGCATAAGCAATAGCCATATATTCATCCTGTGAAAATTCATTTAATCCCAAAAGAAAGTAATATCTGTTGAATAGAGGAAGTCTGGCCAAAGCAACATTATTGTCAGATACCTCAAGGTATTCCTGCATCATATCTTCAGTAAGCATTGAAAGCATTTCTGTAAGATAATATGAATCATATTCCAAAGCGTATTCAACATATTTAAGACCAAAGCCGATCAAATGCTGAAATTCGTGGGCCATTGTAGAAAAAGCTTCTTTTTCGTCTTTTACAACCCAATAAGAATCCAGATAGAAATAATTTCCCGAATTTGAAGCATCAACTACAGTATTCTTTCCCTTTACCCCGCTAGCATAAAGATCTTTCTGACAGACCATGCCCATTACTCCATTATCATTGGCAGCCATTTCGTTAGTATTATCAGAAAAAATGTCGCCAATTAAGATATTGATTTTTATACCAGTAGTACTGAAATTCGTCATAGGACGTTTTACACAGTCATTAAAGGAACCGTTTGGACTGTAAATCATATTCTCCGGAAGCGGACCATATACTTCTGTAATATATTTATACATTTCATCCATTTTCTTCGAATATTTATCAGCAAGTGCGTCAGTAACTTCTCCCTTTTCTGTAGTACTTATCCATGGATTTTTATCATCTTCTATAACCCAGCAATATACATTATCTGTCTTGGCATAAAGTTTAGCAGTTTTCTTTTCATAACCTGTTGACGAAACAGAAAAATACACTTCTCGTTCAGCACCGATAACATAACTTACTTCTTCCACATTGTTACCTCTAGAAGACAATAAATATGCATCCGAAGCACCTTCCTTCATCTTAAATTTTATTCCGTCACGGCAAAGAACCCGTTTTGCAAAATATGAATCAGAAAGCGAATCAAGTTCTTCTGAATAATCATAATTTGCTTCAGTTAAACCACGTGAGCGATTAGAGTTATTAAGAGTCATACCAACGGCACTGCTTACATAATACTGAGAAGCTATCGTTCTATTTGTCGGATTAATCTTTGCCATGTACATGGTCTTGCCGGCAATACGGTCATCTGTAATTGTTGCACTTGTGCCTGAAACCTTAAAAATAAGGCCAGTGTCATCCATAGTTTCTTTGTAAGAAACAGTATTAAAATTGTTAGCCAAAATGGCAAGTTCAGCAGCAGAAAACCCAGAAGATTCGTTTTTACAGGCAGCAAGTATTGCAATACAAAAAGGCAAAACTACAGCGTACTTAAAATATTTTACAATCAACTTCATAAATTCTCCTATCAACAATTAACCATGTATAAAACAGAATTATAACCTATAAAATTTTATTTTGTTACTAAAAAATATAAAATAATGCATATTTTCAAAACAACTTTTTCTCATTATATTCTAACTATGATTACAAAACATAAAATGCAGGAATTGCAGGAATTGGCCGCAGAACGCGGACCATTGTGTGTTGGATTGGACACAGATCCATCTTATCTTCCAGACTCAGTTATAAAAGCAGTCGGCTCAAAAGAAGAAGCCGTGCTTATGTACAATAAAGAAATCATCCGGCGAATTGCTTCAGACAAAAGTGCATGCTGCTGCAAGGTTCAGATTGCCTATTACGAAGCCATGGGACTTAAAGGACTTCAGATTTACGCAGATACTCTTAAAGCCATAAAAGAATCAGGGCTCATTGCCATAAGCGACATTAAGCGCGGAGATATTGCTGCAACAGCAGACGCTTACGCACGCGCTCACTTTACAGGCGACTTTGAAACAGACATCATTACAATCAATCCTTACATGGGATTTGATACACTTACTCCATTTACAAACTATGCTGCTCCGGCAAAAGAAGGAAAAGGCGCATTCGTGCTCTTGTGTACTTCTAATCCAGGAATGACAGACATTGAACACCAGGAACTTAAGTCAGGCGGACTTTTACTTGAACGCGTAGGAGACGAAATCAAGCGCATTAATGACAGCTTTAAGGCGGACTACGCAGCACAGACTTGCGGTCCAATCGGCGCCGTTGTAGGCGCAACACAGGAAAAAGATGCCCGCTACCTTCGTGACAAATACCCAGAAACATTCTTCCTTATTCCAGGATACGGCGCACAGGGCGGAGCTGCCCGTATAGCGGCAACACTTTTGGATAAATGCGGCGGAACCGTAAACTCCAGCCGCGGCATCTTGTGTGCATGGAAAAAAGACGAAGACCTTGCAGAACGCCGCGAAAGCGGAAGCCTCAGCATGGCAGAAATTGCCGATGCAGCCGCAAAGAATGCCATTTTCAGCAAGGAAGATTTGCTTAAGGCAAAAGCATCACTGTAATCCTTCAAGCGCATCACGAAGCGCCTCGTCCTTTGTAACAAGGACGAGCGTTTCTAGCATGTCGTCATCGGTTGTCCAGATATCTGGGTAAATGCGTTTGCCCTTCACTTCTTCATTAAAACTCGACATTCATACTAAATTTATATTATCATATTCGGAACAGATTTAAAGGGGCTAACAATGAAAGAACTTACTGACTGCAACGGAATTCCATATCCAGTCTTTACCACAGGAAACGTAACTTTATGCGAAACTGTAAAAGGAGCAAGACCAGAAGGATCTGTATACTTCTTAAAGATTGAAACTCTTGGAGAAAATGCAAGAATGCCGGTTCCAGGTCAGTTTTTTATGCTCAGGTCAACAAAAAGCCAGCAGCTTCTGGCACGACCTATAAGCGTTTTTCATGCAGAAGAAAAATCCCATGGCGTTGAAATTTCATTTCTTATTCTCTTAAAAGGAAAAGGAACAAAAGAACTCTGCTCTCTTGAAGTTGATGACAAAGTACAGGTTTTAGGTCCTCTTGGAAACGTATTCCCTAAACCTGCTGCCGGTAGCAGCAAAGTACTCATTGTAGGCGGAGGCATCGGTGTAGCCCCGGTTGCAGGTTTTGCCGAAACCCTTCCGGATAATTCCTACGATTTTATTGCATCGTTCAAAAGCGGCTCTTACGGCCTTGAAAACATAAAACCTGCAAGCCTTACCGTAACCACAGACGACGGTTCAGAAGGTATAAAGGGTATGGTAACCGCCGCCATTGATTCAGCAAAAATAAAGACTGCCGGTTACAGTGCAGTATATGCCTGCGGTCCGGCTCCAATGCTCAATTACATCAAAAACATATCGGAAGAAGCTGGCGTTCAGTGCTGGATAAGCATGGAAGCTCGTATGGCCTGCGGCGTAGGCGTATGTCTTGGCTGCGTAATTCCTACAACAGAAGGAAACCTCCGCTGCTGCAAGGACGGTCCTGTATTCGATTCAAAAATCCTTTCTTTCCCAAAGCCGGCTGCAAGTCTGCTTCCTAAAAAGGAACCTGTAGATTCAACGGACCTTAGCGTTACAATAAAAGGCGTAAAGTTCCAGAATCCACTTATCGGTTCCTCAGGAACCTTCGGCTTCGGCACAGAATACGCGCCTGTGTTTAACGTAAACCGTCTTGGTGGAATCGCCTCTAAAGGACTTACCCTTGAACCAAAACAGGGAAACAGCGGAATCCGCGTATGGGAAACTCCAAGCGGACTTATGAATTCAATCGGTCTTCAGAACCCGGGAATTCCGCATTTTATTGAACACGAACTTCCAGAAATGATGTCTCTTAAACCGGTTGCGATCGCAAACCTTTCCGGTTCATCTTTGGAAACTTATGTAGAAGGCGCAAAGCTCCTTGAAAAAACAGACGTTCCTGTAATTGAATTGAACATTTCCTGTCCAAACGTAAGCGCAGGCGGAGCCGCATTCGGAATGAGCTGTTCTTCTGCAAATACCGTTGTAGCCGCAGTGCGCGCCGTTACGACAAAACCGCTCTGGGTAAAGCTTACCCCACAATCGCCGGAACTGAACGCCGTAGCCTTAAGCTGTATAGAAGCCGGCGCAGATGCAATCAGCCTGTGCAACTCTTTCCAAGGTGTAGCAATCGATATAGAAACAGGCCGCCCCGTATTTGACAAAATCAAAGCAGGATTCGGAGGCCCTGCCGTACGTCCAATCGCCGTTCGCCTTATCTACGAACTTTATGAAGCAATCCAGTCTCTCCCAGAAGAAAAACGCGTTCCAATCATTGCTATCGGCGGAATTGCCACATGGCAGGACGTAATTGAATTCATTATGGTTGGAGCAACAGCAGTTGAAGTAGGAACAAACACCTTCGCAAATCCATTTACAATGATTGAATGCATTGATGGAATCGAAGCCTACATGAAGCACAAAGGAATCGCAAATCTGGAAGAAATCAGGGGTATATCTCATAAAAAATAGCGCGAAGGAGAGTAAATGTCTGCAAAAACATCCTGTTGTGTTGCCGCGTGACCGGCAACGTATATAAGTTCCGGAGACACAACAGCATGTAGCCCGCTAGCGGGCGGTTTTGCAGACATTTACTCGACTGGGAGCTATTTTTTATGCATTGCACACCACTATTTTTTTTGACATTTTTCCCTCTAAATGTCATTTTGACGCTTTCTTAAAATTTGTAAAAATGTTATTCTTTCTCTATGAATACATTAGTAGCATTGTGCCCTGTCGGAGCAGAAAAAATCCTTGGAAACGAGATCAAGCATCTCGGATACAAACTTGCCGGAAACGCACCGGGCCGAGTTTTTTTTGAAGGTGACAACGACGCCCTTTTCTATGCAAACCTTTGTCTGCGCACTGCCGACCGCGTTTTCCTTCAGATGGCAAAATACCACGCAGAAGACTTTGATCAGCTTTTTGACGGTACATATTCAGTCCCATGGCAGGATTTCTTTAAGAAAGACTCAAAAATCGTAATCGACAAAGTACGATGCTACAAAAGCAAATTGAATTCAGAACACGCAATTCAGTCGATCATCCAGAAGGCGATTTACCAAAAGCTTACAGAACGATTCAGGATGTCTTCCATGCCGGAAACCGGAACTGAATCTACAGTTCGTGTATACATGGATCAGAACGAAGCGCTTATTCTTCTTGATCTTTCAGGACTTCCGCTCCACAAACGCGGTTACCGTGTAGACGGAGGAATTGCACCTCTGCGCGAAACCGTTGCCGCCGTGTTGCTTCAGGAAATGATGTGGCGCCGCAAGACTCCTCTCCACGACCCGTTCTGTGGTTCAGGTACAATCGCAATCGAAGCAGCCCTTTACGCTTACAACGTTGCACCTGGCTTTGGCCGTCGCTTCGCCTTGGAATCCCTTCCCATTTATAATGAAAAACGCGCCCTTGAAATCCGTGCAAAAGAAGCAGAAAAAATCCGCACAGACGTAGAAGTCCGCATTACCGGCTCAGATATTTCCCAGGAAGCCGTTGACCGGGCAAAAAAGAATGCAGAATATGCGTGCGTTATGGCCGGCCGTGCCCTTCAGTCTATCGGAAGTGATGCAAAAATCATCCGCCCGGACTTTATTCAGGCAGACTTTGTAGAACTTAGCGCCCCTTACGAAACAGGACTCCTTTTATGCAATCCGCCATACGGAGAACGCCTTGGAGACGAAGAAGAAGCCGCAGAACTTTACAAAAAGATGGATGAACTTTGGAACAGCTTTAAGGGCTGGGACATCGGCGTTATTACGTCTCACAAAAGTTTTCAGGAAAATTTCGGTCATTACGCAAACCGCTTAAAGGACATAAAAGCCGGAAATTTGGACACAACGCTTTACATCTATTCAAACTCAACTGTCCCTGTAAAAAAATCAACCGGGAAAAATTCTTCTAAAGGAAAGGTAAGATTCTAATGGCAACCGTAGTTGAACACGACAAAAGAAAGCAGGAAATACTCGAAAAATCTCTGGACGTATTCATGGACGAAGGCTACGAAGACGTTACTTTTCAGAAGATTGCCGACCGTTGCGGAATTACAAGGACAACTCTTTACATCTACTTTAAGAATAAGCGCGAGATTTTTTTATGGAGCATTAAGCAGCTCCTTTCTGCACTGGAAGAAAAGCTTATCGCAATTGCCACAGATACATCAATTTCTACAGAACAAGTTCTTAAAGACATAATGGGCTTTATACTTGATAAATGCGTAGAAAACAAAAAACTTTTTTCTGTTCTTCTGCCATATCTTGTTCAACTTCAGAAATCAGGAATCAATACAGAAGAAAGAGTCCGCCGCCGTACAATACGACTTCAGCACATAATGAACTGTGCAATCATACGCGGAATCCGTTCCGGCGAATTCAGAAAGGTAAATATAAAAGCCTCCTATGAAATGCTCTACGGACTTATCGAATCCGCAATCTTTAAGATTGCAGTACTTAATCAGAACAATGTCTCTGACATTTATTCCGCAGCAGAACTTGCAATAGAAGGCCTTAAGATAAAATAAAAAAGCCGTAGCCTGGATAATTACTCAGTTTTGGCTTCTACAGGAGCCGAATAATCATAACCGCTTTCAGCCGATGCCGCTCTATATACTGTAAAAGATTCAGCAGCTTTATCATCAACCAGAAGTTTGATTTTTTTCGGCTTAGACCAGTGCACGCATTTATACTGAATCAATGCATCTTCCACATTCTGAGGATAAACATCAACCTTTTGATATACTGCGCCAACCAGTGAAAGAGGCGTTCCTATAAAATCATTCGGCAATGCAGAATCCATAACAAGAAATTCGTCCTTCGTGTAATTTCTATGAAGCTTCTTCGTAAGCCTGAGCAGAGTTGAATTTGAAGCACTCTTAATACATAGATTTACGCTGTAATTACTATAGAACGATGTAGTCGTTGTTGTTGCCGCAGAAGAATCTCCCGTAGATGAAGTACCTGAAGCTGAACTTGAATCAGAACCTGACGAAGAAGCGCTGTCCGTACTTGACGACGTAGATGAAGATGTTTCAGTACCTGTTGAAGCTGTTGTGGAATCATCAAAAAGTTTTATCTTGCCGGTAGAAGCCGAAGTATCTGTTGAACTAGTACCAGAGGAAGTTCCGCTGGAATCTGTTGTTCCCGTACCGGAATCGGATGAATCTTCAGAATCTGTTTCTGGATCTATAAAACCAATGTCGCCGCCATTAAGCGTAAGACGCATATTATCACTGTTGAAAGAAAAATAAGCATTAACATCAACATACGGAAGAGGATCCGTATCAAAACTGGAACCCAAAACCTTTATTTCATCTGTCCAATCAGTAATAAAGAGATCCCCTAGCATATAATAAACAGCAAGATACTTATAAGTCTGTGCATTAGAGACAAGCTCATCTTCAAAAGTATAAGCAATAGATTTGTTTATTATTGTAGGAATTATTTCACCTATATTATAAATATTATCAGTGCCTTCCTGTCTAAAAATCTTTATATAAAGTGTTTTGTCTTTTTGCGGAACGGCAAGATAAATTTTTCCACCAGCCTGATAATAACCAAGCTGGTATTCCTCTTCTTCATCTTCACCGCCAGAACAAGATATAAACAGGCCGCCAAGCAGCAGAATTCCCAATAAAAAAACAAAAAATTTCTTCATACAGTCCTCTCTGCTAGTTATCGGCCCAAATACAGCTTTACTTTAGATCATTGCATATACAGTAACTGTCTTTGGCAAAACAGAAACTGTAGAACCATTCCCAAGAATCTGGCGTTCAGCTTCCGGTACAAAATTTCTTCCGTCCGTCACAATGAACCATTTTCCAGAACCGTTCAATTTCAGGCTGACCTCAGTTTCTTCCGGGTTTGCAACAATAAGAATCTTTTTCCAGCTGTCATTGCAGTGCAGACCATCCAATTCCCATGCAAGAACCTTTTCCGGAATCTTTTCCTTTTTGTTATCTAGGAATTTAAGGAAGTCCTCACACTGCTGCTTTGTAGCCAGACGGAACGCCGGATGAGCTTTTCTCATAGCAATAAGATCCCGCACATACTGAACAGTCTCTTTTTCATCATAAGCCCGCTGCCAATCAAGATTGTTTATTCGATCGCATACATTATACGAATTACGGCAGAACGAACGTGTCTTGTCATCTGTAGTCGCGACATCATAAATAACCGGATTCTGAGCAAGAATCTCTTTAGGAATTTCCTTTGTCCTTAAAAACTCCATACCCGCATGAAGAATCGGATACCCTTCAGCTAACAATACAAGCGAAATAGCCATTTTCTGCAGCTGCCGGTGATATTCATGACTCTTGTCTTGATCAACAAGCAGAATCTTGTCGTGGCAGGTCATATTATCATGAATTTCCGTATAGTTTACGCTTACCCATGTTTTTAGACTCCACGGCCTAGGGAAAGCCGTTCCCTCAATTTTTTCAAATTCAACCTGAGGATGATTTGTTGCACCCGTAATACCAAACTTCACAGCTTCCCGGCGGCTTCCGTCCTGTATAAAACCTTTTGCCTTGTCATCAAAAACAGGTCCTTTTATTCCGCAACGCACAGCATCGTTAAATAATCCAATATCCGGCATCTTTGCAGAATTACTCTGACAGGCACTCATCATTTTTCCGCCACGGTACATATCCCAGCCTTCGCCGTAGATAAGCACGTCTTTCTTAATTTTTACAAGAGCATTGCGGATGGCATTCATTGTTTCTGTATCATGCAGCCCCATAAGGTCAAAGCGGAATCCGGCAAGCTTGTATTCCCTAAGCCAATAGCACAGCGTATCCACCATGTACTTGCGGAACATCAGACGCTCACTTGCAGTATCTTCCCCGGCACCAGAATATCCTTCTACCCTGAAAAAATACCCTGGAACACTGGTTCCCAATGCCTGATGAAGCCCGTCATTTACATGGTTGTAAACAACGTCCATTATTATTCCGATTCCTGCATCCGCATAAGCTTTAATCAGCTTCTTGAATTCTTTAATTCTTACAGCCCCGTTAAACGGATCAGTAGAATAAGAACCTTCCAGACATGCATAGTTTTCAGGATCGTAGCCCCAGTTAAAATTACCGAACGTAATACGCTTCTTAACTTCAGCACTGTTTACATTTGCTTCATCAACAGAACGAAAATCAAATACCGGCAGCAGCTGAACATGGGTTACACCAAGCGATTTAATATAATCAAAACCTGTAGGCTCGCCATTAAAACTTGTTCCAGTTTCCGCAGCCCCAAGGAACGTCCGTCTGTTCTTTTCTGTACCGTTCCAGCAAGGACTGGACGTAATATCCGCAATATGCACCTCGTACGCAACCACGTCAGCCGGAGACTTTATAGACGGAGTGCGGACTTTTTCCCATCCTTCAGGATTCGTTTTCTCAAGGTTTACAACCATTGAACGTGTACCGTTCACGCCGCAGGCCCTCGCATATGGATCAGCAGAAATCTGCTCAACGCCATACATCTGAACTACATAAAGATAATATACACCGTCCAGATCGCCGTGTTCCTCTGCTTCCCAAACCCCTGCGTTACCGTTCACAGCACATTTCATATCAATAATCTTATACGCAGGAGAATTTCCACCGTCTTTAAAAAGACGAACAGAAACCTTCTTTGCTGTAGGAGCCCAAAGCCTGAACGTAGTCTTATGTGCTGTATAAACAGCACCCAAAGTTACGTTCGCGCAATACTTCTGCGCGAAATCCGCCGAATCAAAATACCATTCCAATGCCGCAGTATTTTCACCACCGCTGGTTTTGCTCTTCAAACGCCCGCTCTTTATAAGATTGAACAGGAAATCTTCTTTATGCTCAGAACCACAGAATTCATTATCAAGTACATGGTTTTCAAAAGGAGCCGTATTCCAATGAACCGGTACCTGGAACTTTTCAACAGCCTTAGCCTTTTTGTTTCCTGCAAGCGCAGAAGTTTCAAGAACAAGCTGTTCTTCTGGAACCAATTTTTTTCCGCATATTTCAAGAATCTTTCCCTTTGCCGAACCATTCGGATCATGCCATATAACGTCAGATTTATATAGTTTTCCGGCACGTGTTATAACGGCTTCAAAGCTCCAATCCTTACCAAAAGGAAGGACAACATTTATTCTGTCGCAGCCAGCAGGAAGCGCCGGTGCAAATTTAATCTTAGAATCCACAAGTTCAGGTTTGAACCCTGCAAAATCCTGCACAACATTACGCACAAATTCCGCAACGCTCCATGCCTGACTGAATGTACCTGAAAGCACAGGATTTCCGTTTTCATCCGGCCGCGCATGAATATTTTCGCTCAATGAACCGGCACATCCCGTTTCTAAAATCATTTTTGCTTCATTCAGCAAAATTGCCGAAGCCTTTTCCGGCATTACCCCGTTTGACGCAAGAACGCAAGACGATACATAAGCACCAGAATTCCATTCCCAGATAGTACCGTTATGATAAGCCGCATCCTTATGATACCACTGAGGATTTTCATGTTCCGGATGGAACAAAGGATCTTCCGGACTAAGGCTGTACAAACCAAACGGGCTTACCAGCTCCCTGTCCACATTTTCAATAACTTTAGACCGTATACTGTCATTAATAAAATTATTATTTTCCTCAGGTTCAAGAACAGAAGGAACCGAAATTACAAACAGCTGATTCGGGCGCACGCGCATATCCTTTGCCCATTCGCCATATCCACCTTCCGGCAGATGATCCGCCAGCGCGCTGCAATCCGTATTCCAGAAAATTTTTTCAAACTCAGAACGAACCTTATCCGCAATGCCGTCATAAGAGCACGCTTTTTCGTTATTTCCAGCCAGGCGCTCAATCTTTGCTCCAATGCGCAGTGCAGTAAACCACAAAGCCTGAACATCATTAGCACGGTCACCTCTAGGAGAAAGCGGCTCATTACCAGCAATACGTGCATCCATCCATGTATCCGCATCACCGTGCATCAAAAATCCATGACCATCGCAGCGTCCGTATTCAGCATCCAGCGCAATTTCAACAGTTTCCCTAAGCTTATCCAAAATCTGCACATCGCCCGAATACTGAACATATTCCCATAATGCGCGTATAAACCAAAGCGTTCCATCTATAGTATTATAAATAACATCATTTTCATCACGATACCGGTTAGGAATCCTACCGTAAGATGGACTTTTTACCTTTATGTCCTGAAATCCCGCAAAACCAAGCAGAACATCCTTTGCTTCTTCAAAGCAGCCGCTTGCAAGAAGAGTACCGCACAAAGAAATAAAAGTATCGCGTCCCCAGTTATCCCTGAACCAAGGCAGCCCGGCCCAGATACCGCGGTAACCGCTTCCATGATCCTTTGTAGCAAGCTGCCATGAACTGAACCGCGCCCACTGTACAGCTTCGTTAAATCTCTTGTCATCGCAATCAAAAACAATCTTGCCCAAAAAATCATCAATCTGTTTTTTATGCGTTTCAATTCCTTTAGTTTTTACAAGCCGCAGAACCTTCTCCAAAGCAGCTTCTTCAGTATCTTCAAATGCAAGATACCATCCCAAAGATTCAAACGGCTTATCAGAAAGCTCCAACGATTTTCCATCAGAAACAATAAGCTCAATGCCATTCTCTTTTACAGCATGATAGAATTTAAATTCCGCAGCAACCGCAATGCCGCAGCCCGCAGACAGAACATAAATTCCGTCAACAACGTCCATTTTCCATTCAGGCTTAGAATGAACTTCAATTATTTCTTTTTTTGCAGTAACATTTTCCTGTTCAGATTCTTTATCCTCAATTACCTTCTCAATAACTTCTGTAGGATCAATTCCTTCAAGACCTGCATTCCTGTCAGTCGCAATGTAAAATGCCCCTTCATCAAGAAGCAGAGAAACGTCAAGCCTGCTTTTTTCAAACAATGCCCTAAATCCATACGGATAAACCCTTATAGACTCAGCTTCAGACAACGCATGTCCCAGACACGAAAAATTTTTTATATAATACTTATTTCCTCTGTGATATCCATTTTCCTGATTAGCAGCACCATATAAAAACTGAAAATATCCGTCCTTACGATCCGTAAAAGCAAAGCGTCTTTTTGCGCCATTCTGAATTTTAATATGCATATTATTAGAATATGCCATATACAGCAAAAATACAATTAAAAAGAATTATAATTTTCAGACAGCCCTGCCACCCCTATTTTATTAATGAATATACGGGCGCAGCATCTTCCGTAACGGGCTTGCTCCGGGCTACCCTCACGGTCGGTACCTCACTCCGTTCGGCACGCGCTTCGCGCCCCTCCGCATCCCGGCGCAGCGTCTTTCACCAGCCTTGTTGATAAGCATGCCAAATGCCCCGAAACACGAAGACAAAAAATAAGAGGCTGCCGAATAAGCAGCGGTTTCGACAAGCTCAACCACCCGTTATTGGACAGCCCCTTTTATATAGAGCAAATTTCGTGTTTTAAGAAAGAAATAAAAAATAGTTATTATTTTGCAAATCCATTCTTAATTGAGTCACACAGCCACTCAACGCATTTTTCCTTGCTAGAATCGCTGCCATTATCAAAATCATGGCATACAAATTTTGCAACCGATTTGCCATTGTTGTAATCACGCAAAACAAGATTAATATCCGCTTTTGAATTATCAATATAAACCATACAATCATAAGACAAAAGACTCTGCTGCTGTTCTTCAGTAAGAGAGTCTGCATCTTCTACAACAATAAGACGAGTATCAGCAAAAGCCTGATCAAGTTTCTTTTGAATTTTTCCAAATTCCTCTGGATTCGCCTCAGTATTCAGTACTACATGCAAAAGATACTTGTAGCCTTCTGCAGAATCATCAACATTTGAATCATATCTTGAAGAAGTAACAGTAAGACAGCTTGTAAACATACATGCCGCACAAATCAATGATAAAATAAATTTTTTCATGAAAATCTCCTTAATATACTTTAAGGATAATTATATCTCTTTTTAAGTAAGGTAAACAAGCACTATTTTAAAAACAAAAGCATTATAAGCATCCTTGATTTCGAATTTAATATAATTGCTTGTTAAAAAAAATAAGGCTGCCTCAAAAAATTAGAAATTTTTAAGGGCAGCCTTTTCATAGAAACAATATGCGATTAAAAATTACTGGATTGCAGTTAACTTTACAGTAGTAGACATAACATCAGATCTCTTTACGCGAAACTGATTGTTAGAATTTTCTATTGTCCAATTGTTTTTTTCTACTTTCAAATAACTTACCCATAAATCATAAGAAATTCCGTCAACTGTATCATAAACAGTAAGAATAGAAGGATCTGTTACTGTTTTTGTGCTGTCCAAATAAAATGTAAACTTTGTTCCTGAATTTGAAACAACTGCATACAGATATTTATCTTCATTATTTATATTTACTGTTGACTGCGAAACATACTTGCCGTCTGCTACAGTTACCCACCCGCTTTTAGTTACAGCTTTGAATAAATCAGAACTCTTATTAACATAAACTGAACTTCCTGATATTACAGATGTTATGTCATAAGCATTGAAATAACTGTCGCTGCCATAAATATAGCGTACCAATCCAGAAGCAGAACCGTCGTCTACAGTTATTTTATAGGCATTTACCCATTTAAGAGCATCTGTTAAAATCCAAACAAGCTCTCCTGTTTTAGTAGAAACAATATCCCCAGTCTGTGCTGTACCCGCAGCTACGCGTTTATACGCATCGTAGTTAGCGTATTTTTTTGCAACACAAGTACCAGTTTCTTTGTTAATTGTAACAAGAATATTCGGACGCTTCGAAAACATATAGTCACCTGTTGAAATATCTGGTGCCGGCGGATCATAAGTCGGTTTCTGCGGTATTGAAACGCTGGACGACGATATCAATGTTGGCAACATATACGATGAAGAAGTTTCATCATCAGTATCACAAGACATAAATGAAAGCGAACACGCAAATCCCAAAGTTACGCAAAGTATAAGTGAAATAATTCTTTTCATAGTAGTAGACTCCTCTTTAAGAACATTATTCTAAGAGGAGAAATCAATATTTGCAAATTTTTTTTTTACATTTTTAAGTGGAAAACGCAATTTTTTTGCATTATATTAAATCTTGGAAAAAATGAATGAAACTTTTTTTAAAATTCTGGATGTCTCTTTTTTATATGATGATAAAATCTTTAATAATTACTACAAGGATATGCCGGAATACCGCCGCAAAAAAATCGATTTTTTCAAGTTTAAAAAAGACAAATGCTTAAGCCTTGGTGCCGGCATTTTAATGAACGAACTTATTCAACATGTAAAAAAAAATCTTCATGTGCCAGCGGATTCTGCTTCTTTTGAAACAGCCTTTTCCGAACAGGGAAAACCTTTTTTCAAATTCCAACCAGACCTGCACTTTAGCCTGGCTCATTCCGGTAAAAAAGTCATTGCAGCCCTTTCCTCAAACAGAATCGGCGTAGATGTTGAAGAAATTGCCGAATCTCCAGAAATAAATCTCCTGGAATGGACAAAAGCCGAAAGCTACACAAAAGCCGCAGGCATTTCTCTTTCCGACTACATAGAAGGCTCTATCCCCCTCCCAGAAAATTCATGCTTTAAGCAATGGACAGAAGACGGTTACGTGTTTTGTGTATATGAAGAAACAGCGCAATAAATACTAACGAAAAAAACGCGCCATTAATTCATATCAAACCTGAGCGTCAGCACGTTCTTACCAGCTGTGCGGCTATACAGCATTTCCTTTGTATTCTGGCGTACAAGTTTTATTCCCATGCCGCCTTGATCCAGTTCTTCAAAATCCCGCTCTTCAGCAGCGGAATTAACAGGATCAAACGGAACCCCGTTATCAGTAAACGTAACAGAAAAAATACCGTTTTTGTTTTCGCTTAAAAACGAAATTTTGTCCGTGCCAGAATAATTCACTATATTTGAAAAAATTTCCTCGCAGACCATAATTACTGTCCGGCTGCGTTCTGTATTTCCAAATAAGGAAATAATCTTATTTTTTACCTTTGTAAAAGACTGCATATCTGTGGACAAAATTTCTGACCCTTCATTTCCACGGAAAATAAAAGATGCACAGGTAATGTCATCAAACTGCGGCAGAGAGCCTGCAAAACTCTGAACGGAACGAACTATCGTATTCACAATATCCTTGGAACTGCCGTTCTTTGAGCCCTCTACAATTTCTGCAAGAAATTTTTCACCAAACTGTTTTTTTTCTGCATTTATAGATTCCGTTACACCGTCAGTATAGATAACAATTCCTTCACCAGCAGAAAGCACTATTCTGCCTTCCCTTATATCTGCATCTTCAAACAAACCGAGAGCAATTCCCGGATCCGGTTCAAGATACGAAACTTTATCTTTTATCAGGACCGGCGCATTATGACCGGCATTGGCAAAACCAAGCTCACCGGTTTCGCAATCAAGAACCGCCGTAAAAACCGTAGCAAACATATTTTCTGGATTAGAAATCGCAATTTCCCTGTTCACATCATTTAAGGCGGCAGAAAGACTCATTCCGGCAACTATCCGCGATTTTACGGCCGTCTTTACCATTGCCATAAAAAGAGCCGCCGCAATCCCCTTGCCAGAAATATCTCCTACAACCACACAGATTTTTTTTTCAGAGATATTAAAAATGTCGTAAAAATCTCCGCCCACTTCAAGTGCCGGATGCATACAGCCATAAATATCATAACTACTGTCAGACATGTTCATTTCTTCCGGAACAATTCCATTCTGAATTCTCCGGGCAACATCAAGCTGAGCTACATTCTGCGCTTTTTCATAAGAAAGTGATTCAATCTTTTTAATATAATCAGAAATATCCGTTTCCATCTTTTGAAACGAATCTTCTATATCACTTATCTCGTCTCTGAAAATACGCTTTTTAGATACAAAAGAAATGTTCCTTTCTTCAACAAACTTATTCATCCTGCCTGCCGTAAACAGGATCGGACGGATTATAGAATGCCTTATAAGGATGAGTGTAAAAAAAAGTTCAACGATAAATACAAAAACATTGATAAGAATAATAAAAATTTCCTGCTGACGTCTCAACTTCAATATGTTGGCTATGCTGAAATCAGCACCAATCAAGGCCAGAACATTACCATCACTGTCATTAATCGGCATAATGAACATGTACACATTTCCGTAATCATTATCAATGACATTATATGAGCCTTTTTCGTTCCCGTTTAAAACTTCAATTTCTGCACTGTAAAGTCTCTCTACTTTCTGTACGTAACCAAAACCAACCTCTTCATTTATTTTTTTGTCGTCTTCATCATCCGCGGCGGCACATATCAGATAATGCCTGTAATTATTTTCGTCCAGCGTATACATATACAAATACCTGAGCTGCATATTCTTGCATATCCATCTGGAAGTTTTATGTATAGAAGCCCGGAAATCTGAATCTTCGCTTATCTGAAAAAGCCCTTCCTTTGAGCCTATAGCCGTCATCAATGCAAGCCCAGAAGCATAAGCATTACTTTTTTTTTCTTCCGCAGCTTTTTTTACAAGATAACCGTTGCTGAAAATAAGAAAAATCACTAACGACAAAATCTGCCCGACAACAAACAGCAGGGCAATCTTAGAGAGAATCGGAAAACGCAGCTTTTTAGATTTTTTCACTGGAAATTTATCCTTTTATCAATTCCTGTAACTTTGAAAATAGTCATTATGCTTTCAGGAACATTTTTTACAATAAGCCGGCCATTCATTTTTTTATAAGCAGAAACCACCTGCCTGACGCCTGAAGAAGAAATGTATTCAAGCGCCGCCATATCTATAACAAGGTTCTGAACCTCATTTCCAAGATTTTCAAGTTCAGTCTGGAGTTCAGGAGCCGCCTGCGTATCAAGCCATCCTTCAAGAGCCAGTATAACCTCACTTCCTTCTAGTGTTTTTTTGATAATCATAAAAATCCTCCTGTATCAGCAGACCTGTCAAAGCCCGCCGAATTCCATAAAAAGCGCTAAAATTGTGATACATCAATTTTTTGCATGACTCACCAGCTGGCAATTCCTGCAAGTGCCTTATCTATTCCTCAAAGAAATCCAGCATCTCAAGTGCCTGCAGGAATTTCTGAATATAAATCAAACCAGTAATAGACCAGCTGAACCCAAGGCGATACAGAGCCTTTATCGTAAATCTGTTGTCATTCCTGATTGAATGACGGCTTTTTCCGTCATTGTTACGATAAGAAAGCAGCGAAGAGACCTGCACAGTCTTTTCCTCGTTGTTCAGAGAAGCAGAAAGTATCTCGTCAAATTCTTTCTGCCTGACTATATCAACCTTCATGCCAAAATTATTACATGCTTCGATGATATTTGCAAAATGCACTGTATGGCAGTTCCTGTTGTTGAACACTGTAAACTTGTCCGGCGTTCCGCCCAAAAGAACAAGCGATCTTGCAACATAGTCAATCGGCGAAAATTCAACCTCGGAATCAAGAAGTTCAACTGGGAACACGCCAAGTACCTTGTATGCCTTTAAGCGCGACATAAATCCGTTTGTCCTTGCATTAATCTGGAATTCACCGTCCTTCCATCGGCTTGAAAGATTTCCAACGCGTACAATCTTTGCCCTCAAGCTTTTCTGCTCAATTGCATCCAGAATTGCTAGTTCCGCCTTAAGCTTGGAATCAATGTACTGGTTTTCATGAATCTGCCCGAAGTCGCACATCGTTTCGGTCATCTTAAAGTTTTCATCAAATTCCGGGCCGCCCTCGCCTGCAACGCTGGTTGTAGAAACGTGAATCAATTTTGCCCCTTTATCAAGCGCAAATTTAATAAGATTTTCAACTCCATGAAAATTGACTTTCTCAATTGTATCATCAACTGCAAAATGTTTTACGCAAGCCGCGCAATTTATAATTTCAGTAAAATCATAGCCGCGCAGTTTTTCAATCAGCTTTTCTTCAGTAATGTCGCCTTCAATCAGGTAAATCTGTTTACCAAAAACAGATTCAAGATTTTCTGCAAAATAGTAGAAGTACATAATGTTAAGGCGCTTTTCAAGAGAATCTTCGACTCCTTTTCTGATCAGACAGAAAATCTTTCTGTTCGGGTCTTTCAAAAGCTCCCTTAAAACATGAATTCCCAAAAATCCCGTACAGCCGGCAAGAAGCACATTTCCAAGCGGTGTATACGAAAGATCATCCAGCTGATCAACTGTATTATATCGCAGTGCCGGGCGAATTTCCGCTGACCTTACGTCCGCTGCCGATGTCTCAGCAGAGCCGCTATTTGCCGCATCTGCTACATTTGCCGCACCGCCCGTCCCTTGGCTTTCGCTTATAAATTTTGCAAGCAGCTGCGGCGTAGGATTTTTGAACACGTTTTTATAAACAAGGTTATAACCTTTTCCAAGAGCAAAGCTTACAACCTTTGTTGCACTCAAACTTGTTCCGCCAATCTTAAAGAAATTTTCAGTTGCTCCGATTTTTTCCCTCTTCAAAATCTTTGCAAATGTTTCACAGAAAAATTTTTCAAGATCGTTGGAAGGCTCAACATATTCAGCTTCTTCAAATTGCACCGAAGTTTCCGGCAGAGCTTTTTTATCAATCTTGCCGTTTGTATTCAAAGGCATTTCATCCAGCTGCATAAGCGCATCTGGAATCATATACGGCGTAAGCTTTGTTGCTAGATAATTCTTTAACTCGTTTACATCAATTTTCACGTCAGCAGTAAAGAATCCTGCAAGATAATCTTCCGTTCCATTGTTGCGCACAATTACTTTTACAAGTCTTATTTTGTCAAAACTTGAAATTACGCTTTCAATCTCATCCAATTCAATTCTTAAGCCGCGCAGCTTAACCTGATTGTCTAGTCGGCCAAAACATTCCAAAAATCCTTTTGTAGAAATTCGCACTTTATCGCCGGAATGATATGCCTTTAAGCCCTTATACTGTATGAACGCTTTTTCCGTTTTGTCCGGAAGATTTACATACCCACGGCCAACACCGTTTCCGCAGATTAATAGTTCCCCCTGTATTCCCGGAGGCAGAATATTAAGTTTCTTATCAACTACAAAACACTTTACGTTCGGACCAGGACGTCCAATCATAACCCGCCGTCCAATTTCTGCATCATACCCTGTAGGCGCAACGCTTGTTTCTGTAGGCCCGTATCCGTTTATTAGATGAAAGCCAGGGTTCAAAGTCTTTATCTTCTTTACAAGCGTGTCAGGAAGACTTTCCCCACCAATATGACCACCCTTAAGATTTTTCAATGCCGAGTGAAGCTCTTCAAAATCATAAAGACTGGAAAGGAAACTTGGCGTACAGACAATCGATTCTACCTTGTACTTAAGCATAAGCTGATTCAACTGCAAAGGATTATGAATCTCGTCCAGCGTTGCCATTACAAGCGTAATTCCATTGCACAGCGAAACATACCGTTCTGTAATCGACATATCAAAAGCAATAGAAGTAACAGAAAGCGATGTTTTTACCCCGTTTACCAACGAATAATGAGAAACATTCTTTTCATTGGCAGTAACATAATTGCACATATTCCTGTGCTCAAGCATTACCCCCTTTGGTCTTCCTGTTGAACCGGAAGTGTAAATACAGTACGCAAGGCTGTCCACCGGAATTTCAAGATCAGGATTTTCATCATGCTTACCGTCTGCCCCTTCCTGAATCAATTCCTCAACCGTAAGAACCTGACATGGTTTTGCTTCTTCAAAAAGGGCGGCGCGTTCTGCCTTTATCTTTTCTGTAGTAAGCACAAAAGGGCTTGCCGCATCGTGCAGGCAGAACGAAATTCTGTCATCCGGATATTCCTCTACCATTGGCAGGAAAGCCGCTCCAGACTTAAGGATTCCGTGCTCAGCAATAAAAATTTCTTTTGTACGGTCAAAGATCATTCCGACAACAGAATCCTTGTGAACGCCCCTTTCTATAAGCGCATGAGCCACGCGATTTGCAAGCCTGTTCAGCTCGCCGTAAGCAAGCGATTCGCCATTCACAATAACCGCAGTGCGCTCCGGATTATTTGCAGCCTGCCGCTCAAACAGCTTATTAACGCTTACAACCTCAAAATCAACATCGTTGTCATTAAGCTCGTCGTAAACTTTTAATGTTTCTTCTGAAACAAGAGAAATTTCAGAAAGCTTCTGATTTTCTGCAAATCCCTTTACCGCCATATCAAGATTTTTAAGAAGCTGAGACACAAAAGCTTCATCATAAAAATCTGCTTTATATTCAACTTTGTAAGAAACCTTGCCGCCATTAACATACACTTTGATATCCAAAGGAGTTTTTGCCGCATTCAACCGTAGCGGAATCCTTTCTACAGGCTTTCCGCAGAGTGTATCAAAATTAAAAAGATCACCTTGGAAAATAAACTGTATGTCCGCCTTAATTCCGAATTTCTGACTTATTTCTGCAAACGAATACAAATCATTTGCCATGCTATCAATAAACTGCGACTGCGTAATACGGCAAAGTTCAGCAACATCATCATTCTTTTCTATGTTTACATAAACAGGAAGCGTTTTTACCAGCATATCAACGGTATTCGCCATTCTGGAATCGCTCCTGCCGTTGTAAATTGTAGTAAAAAGCGAATCTTCACGGTACAGGTATTTTGCAAGCAAATAACCGAATGCAGAAAGATAAAATGCATTCATCGAAACATTGATTCGTTCACACGCTTTTTTAACAGCCGTTAAATCCGCACCGCTTTCCATTTCCAGACAACCGTAAGAGCCTTTGATTTCACACTCATCGACAGATTTTGTAATAAGGCAATCCGGATCACAGCCACCAAACATCGAAGAATAATAGTCTTCCGCATCCTTCAGCTGCTTTGTTTCGCGCAACGTTTCTTCTTCAAGCGCAATTTCGTAGCCGGTAAAAGTCTCTGTTTCAAGCGGCATTCCGGAATAAGACTCGCCTATGTCGCGCAAAAGAATTGCAAGCGATTCGCCGTCCGCCGCAATATGATGAACTTCCAGAAACAGATAGGCCGCATCTTTTGTACTGAAAATCCTTGCACGGTACAAATTATCTTTTAATAAATCAAACGGCTTAAGAAGGCTTTCTTTAGATGGAAGCGTCTCGCATTTTATAAGCTCAACAACCGGGAGCGCTTCGTCATTTCGTCTTGCACGAACATCACCATCTGCATTTGTAAACAGTTTTACCTTAAGATAAGGGTGAGCATTTACCGCACTTTCCACAGCCGCTTTCAAGCGTTCCAGATCAATTGAAGGATCAAGCTTTAAGCAAATCGGAATGTTGTAAACCGTAGTTCCAGGATTTACAGAGGTTTCTACGTAAATGCCCATTTGCGTCATAGTCAGCGGATAATCTTTTAAGCGCACAAAGGAATCTGTCTCCTTTTTAGAAAGCAGAAGCGTTTCAATCAAGGCAACCGTATTATTTCCCTTAAGCTCAGAAGTCTTAAGCGGAACATCAAAGATTTTTCCGAGCATTACGTTCAGTTTGAGCATTGCAATCGATGTAAGTCCGTAGCTAGAAAGCTGCGCATTTATGTTGATTTTATCCACTGGAATTCCAAGAAGTTCCGAAACCGCACCACTGATTTTTTTCTGTACCTCGGTAGAAGCTGGCACGATTTCTTCTTCCTCAAAAACAGGAGCCGGAAGTTTGCGTTTATCAACCTTGCTGTTCACATTAAGCGGAATCTTTTCTATCTGCATGATTGAAGCCGGAACCATATAAGGCGGCTTTGTCTCAAGGATAAAATCAGAAAGAGCTTTTTTATCAATCTTTTTATCTGACACAATATATGCGGCAAGCATCTTTCCACCGGACGGGCTGTCCAGCGCAATCACCGTTGCATCCTTAATATCTGCAAAATCCCGGATAACTTTTTCCACTTCTGTAAGTTCAATTCTAAATCCGCGCACCTTTACCTGACCGTCGTTTCGTCCCGCAATCGCTATACTGCCGTCCAAAAGCCACGAACAGATATCCCCGGTCTTGTACATCCTGTCATACGGAGCATCCGCTCTGAACGGATTTTTTACAAATGCAGCCGCAGTTTTTTCCGGCAGATTAAGATAACCGCGTCCCACTTGAGGACCGCTTACACACAATTCCCCCCTCGCTCCATAAGGCAAAAGTCTGTTGTTTTTATCAAGAATGTATAAAATCAGATTGTCATTAGGCTTTCCAATCGGAATAAAGTTCTGTCCGCTTTCAATCTTCGCACCCGTTACATAGATTGCACATTCTGTCGGACCGTAGGCATTTATAAAATCCAATTCCTTATTAAATTTAAGAGGAACAAGTTTTTCGCCGCCGACCATTATATATTTTAGCGTCTCACAATTTGACATTTCAGCAAAAGCTCGTCCCACTTGAGTCGTCATCATAGTGGAAGTTATTTTGTTCTTACAAAAATAATCGTCAATTCCTGCAAGGTCCAGACGGATTTCTTCATCAAGAATATGAAGTTCCCCGCCCGCACATAAAACAGGATAAGTATCAATCATATTTGCATCAAAGCCATAACTTGCATACGCACCATGTTTTGACTTTTCATTAACCCCTGAAACTCTAAGCTGGTAAGAAATTGTAGCTGAAAGATTTCTGTGTTCAAGTACGACCCCCTTAGGCACACCGGTCGTTCCCGAAGTATACAGAATGATGAACGCGTCTTCACCCCTTATACGGGCACACTCAAAAGCCCCAGCTCCACGCCCTGCAGCACTACTAGCCCCAGCAGCTCCAGCCGCATCCTCAATCTTCCTGCCGTCCAGTTCAATCTCATCCGTGTAAATTACGCTTCCATCGTATTCATCAACAAGACCGCGCAAATCCCTGTCACAGATTAAAAGCTTTGCCCCCGCGTCCTTCATCATGTAATTCAGACGTTCCTTAGGATAAGAAGGATCAAGCGGCTGGTAAGCAGCACCGGTGCGCAGAACGCCTAAAGAGCAGAGCGGCATAAAGTGACTTCTATGAATCAATACCGAAACAAAGCTGTTTTTTTCCACTCCATACGAATTGATTTTCGCCGCCAAAGCTCCCGTAATCAAATCAAGTTCCCTATAGGAAATCCGCTTTTCATTGAATACAACCGCAGTTTGTTCCGGCCGCTTTTTAATCTGCTCCCTTATTAAATCCAGAACCGTAAGATTTTCGTCAAATTTTACAGACTTGCCCTTAAAACTGTCAAAAAGCTTAAGCGCCTCATCATCGATGAATTCAATTTCTTTAAGCGTCTTCTTATGCATAAATCCATGAATAACTTTCTGGTAAGCACTTACAAAAGCCTGAATAAATGTTGCAGAATACTTTGCTGTATTGTATTCAAGTTTGAAAAAATACTTTCCGTTCTGCTTAAAGATATAAATAACAAAATCCGAAATACCGTCATCAGCAACAAGACGGGTAATATCACACTTTGAACCTTCAATTTCAAAAGAATCCCATAGGACTCCCTGATAAACAAAAGTTATTTCGCTGCTAAAATTCAGTTCGTTCACAAGCCGCCCAAAATCAACATTGGAATGAATCAGGTTCTGCTTGTACACTTCAGAATTATTTTTAAGCATTTCAACAATGCTTTCGTCTTCACTGAATTTTGAATAGAACGGAAACGTCCTTACAAGCATTCCGAATTTTGACTTATACTCTGCACTCCTGCGCGATGCCGTTACCGTAGAAAAAATCGACTCAGAGGAACAATTGTATTTCGCAAGAAGATATGCAAAGCTGTTTATAAGAACCGCATTTTCTGTAATGCCATTCGCCTTTGCAAAAGCAATAAGTTTTTCTTCTTCTACAGAACTTTCGCAAAAATATTCTTTTATCAATTTTGAACTGTACGAGTTTTCGCAGTTCCTTCTATTCCTGCCGTCACCAGCATTTTCACTGTTAATGTCGCCGCAAAGAATTCCTTCCGCTTCGCTTCCATCCAGAAGCTTTTCGTAATATTCAAAATCCGCCTGCTTAGTACCGTTCTTTTCCAGCTCCTCTTCATCCTCTAAAAGCCGCTCATAAGAAATCAATTCCTCCGGCAGCGCAGAACCTTCGTAAGCGGCCTTTACAGCCTTCGCAAACATAGAAGCCGTAGTTCCGTCCCATACAGCATGATGAACATCGCTAAAAAGATAGACCGCGTTTTCCGCTGGGTAAATATCAAAATAATAAAGCGGCGAATCTTCCAGCTTAAAACTATGAAAATAATTTTCCGCAATTCCTTGAATTTCTTTTTCATCCAGAACTGGGTGCAGCTTTACACGCTCCTCAATGTACCGCTCCCTCTTTTCTTCATTCACTACATTATAAAAAGTTCCGTCTATATTCCTGATTGTATCCGCAAAAATTTCATAACGAACGCAGACCTTTTTTACAGCCTCATAAAGCCGCTGCGCATCGACTTCCTTTCCGAACCTGTAGCACATTGCAATATTATACATCTTCGCTTCGGGATTCTGATAGTTTTCAAAATAAACACCATTCTGACTAGAAGTAAGCCTAGAAACTTTTTCCATAAAACCCATCCTGATCATCTTTTTTTAATTTTATTCCCCGCAAAGTAAACCCCCGCAGTAAGAATTTCCGTCACGATAAACGCAACCCATATTCCTTTGAGCCCCATAGAACCGCTGAATACAAAACAAAGCGGTACTATAAAGACAAAACCTTCACAAATACTCATCACCGTAGAAATCAATTTCTTTCCAATAATAGGAAGCAGGTAAATCATAAAAAACGTAAAGCACATGCCGTACAGACTTACCGCATAAATTCGTATGCTCTGAATACAAAGCAGCACTTCTGCCTCATCCTGCACGCCATGAAGCTTTGCAAATGCCCCCGCAAAAATCTCAAGCAGAATAACAACAATCGTCGTAAACAAAAAAAGAGAAACCGCAGAAAGCCTTATAACGCCCTTAAAATTATCCCAGTCCTTTGCCCCGAAATATTTACCGGCAAGTGGTACCATAGAATTATTTGCACCAGCACTGAACATACTCGCCAACGAAAGACACGAAAGGCACACTGCCATAACAACAAGTCCTGTTTCTCCGTTCAGCTTTTCCGCAAGATTATTCAGAATAACAAGCTTAAATGTAATCAAACCTGTACCAATGCAGGCCGGCAGACCCATCATAAAAATATTTCCTGTCTTGGACAGAGACCCGTTAAGCCGCAGCCTGAATGTGCGCCCCCTGCGTAAGAAATAACTTAAGTTTACCGCGCATTCTACGACAAAACAGATTAACGTCCCAAGCGCAGCCCCACGGACACCCAGCCCCATAGGTCCCATAAAAAGCCAATTAAAGAACACATTACAGCAATTAGAAACAATCACCGCCACAGAACCGATTTTAGGAAAACTGTCAGCCCGGGAAATATTCTGAACAACGGCAGAAACCAGCCGGAACGGAACCATAAAAATAAAAATCAGATAGTAAGCCTTTGCCAGCTCCTGAATCGCTCCGTCCTTCAGTAAAAAAGCAAGAACACAATCCGAACATATAGCAAGAAAACCAAGAAACAAAAATCCAAAAAAAACGCTCCATAAAATAGAAGCTCCCAGAACCTGGTTACAGTCATCCGTTTTTTTCTGCCCCTTAAGCACCGAAATAGCAGCCGAGGCCCCCACTCCAATAAGCACAGAAAGCGTATAAACAAACTGAGAAACCGGCATACAGGCATTCGCAGCTCCCATTTCCACCGGATTAACAAAGTTACCTATAAAAATTTTATCAATGATATTCGCACTCTGAGTCGCAACCGCCATCAAAACGCACGGAATAAAATAACCAAAATATTCGCTTACTGCAGAACTGTTTTTTGTTTCCATACTAGATATAGTAACATGCAATCAGTATGAATTGTAAAAAAAATCAAAAAAAAAAGAGACCGCAAAACCATTTTTTCATGGCGCAGCCTCTTTCGTAACGGGCTTGCTCCGGGCTACCCTCACGGTCGGTACCTCACTCCGTTCGGCACGCGCTCCGCGCCCCTACGCATCCTTGCGCAGTTATTTCCTTAATAATAATTTATTTGCAAAATTTAGTTTACGGCGGTTAAAACCGCCGTTCGCATCGCGCCGGTGTCCGCGTGTTAAAACACGCTCCCATCCCGGCGCAGCTATATCTAAATAATAATCTATTTGCAAAATTACATTTTTACAGTGATTTTCTCTTTTATTTCAAGAACCTGTTCTAAAGAAAGTCCTGTAATTTCGCAGATATCATCAACTGGGTAATTTTTTTTCATCATATTTTCAGCTGCTTCCACCGCTTTCTGTTGCGCACCAATTGCAATGCCTTCTTCGCGCCCTGCATCTAAATCATATGCCCTCTGTCTTTCCCATGTCATGAACTGCATTTTGTTCTCCGTGCTTTGTTTTGCATCTGCAACGTAATTTTTCAGCTCATCGGTGTAGCTGCTGGATGCCTGATTTGAAATGAGGAACTCAAAAAATGCCTTGACTTCC
>JAFOSK010000085.1 GCA_017392945.1 Treponema sp. | reverse complement strand
TTTTCATTTACGTCCGTATAAGCAGTGAATGTTGCATTGTACTTACCAGGTGTAAATGAAATCAGATTAACATCCCACTGATACTTATTATGTGTATAACCGTCGTTATAGAATGGGTCTGCACCAGTGCCAGACTTAGAACCAACTGTTGTGTCTCCGGCTGTAAATGTTCCACTGTAAGAAGTTAGCTTCTTGCTGTAAACAGAAGTTCCACCTGTTGTCGAAATTTCAAGAGCCGCACTTCTGTAAGCCACAACACCATTTTCAACAAGCATAAAGTTCAACGTTGCAAAGTACTGAGAAACAAGGAATTCTGTCTTGTCAAGTTCGTTGTCAGTATAAGTTGCAGCGGCAATCTTTGGTGTTGAAGCATTATCAGGAGTTGCACCTGCATAATACAAAGTACCTCTGTCTGCACTCATATAAGCATTTGCAGGAACATACGTTGTAGGAGCTGCTGCAGTTGCCTTTGTAATACGGATGTTTGCAGTTCCAAGATCGTAATTATCAGGGCTGTACATTTCAACACCACCCGAAGTAGCATTGTAATTTGCAAAAAGCTCAAGGTTTCCAAATGCAAAGTAGTTTGCAAAATTACCCCTTACAACAACCTCACCATCTGTAGAAATTTTCTGAACGACAGAAAGATCAGCTGTTGTAGCAATCTGAGGAACATATGTATCCGCAGTATCGCTAGTGTATGCAGCAGTCTTTACGTAACCATAACCACGTCTTACATAATAACAAGGATCTGTTACAAGATTTGCAGCAGCATATGTCGTTGTGTTGATATCATAATAAGTTTCATTAAGACAGTTCGGAGAGGCACCAAGCAAATCTGCGGCCGTATTAAGGGCAGCACCACTTGCAACAGCTTCTACCCAAGTATTCTGTCTGAAAATAGTTTCCGTTCCACCGTCTACAATATCACCGGAAACATTATTCTTTTTCCAGCAATTCCAGACTTGTTCACCGTTATACAAGGTTGCTGTGTGGGAAGCAGAATCTGAACCTGTAAAGGTATAAATTACAGGATTCATAAGAGCAGCACCCTTTGCAGTCATTGTATGGTATTCATAAATTGTGTCATTAAGACTGTCTACATCTTTTACAAGGCTTGTTACCTTGGAATCACCTTGAGCAGTGTTAAATACCTCTTTTGAGCCCGCAGTAGCAGCTGTTTCATTTACAGCCTGATTAGTAAGCTGTCCGTTTTCATTAACAGTCCAATATTCACCCTTGTTCAAGTGATAAGCAACACGGTAGCGGTTAATGGCAATCGGAGCAACTGTTGATTCTGTTGTTCCGGCAGCATCAATTTTAGGCCATGTCTTAGGAACATACGAACCGCTCAACGAACCATTAACAGAAGTTGTTGTAAATACACTTATAAGAGAAGCTCGGTCGCCTGCACTGTCACCGGCAGCAGTATTTGTAAGGGCATTAGTATTTGCATATACCCATTCATTCTTAGAATCGTCTGCTATAGATGGACAAGAATCATTGTAAGCACACATACGGGCAACATAAACATGTCCCAAAGGAAGCCACAAAGAAAGAGAAGTACTGTTCTTATCAAGGCTTCCGGCAGCATAAAGACTGTCAGTTTTCTGATATACATACTTATCATATGTAACCGGCTTAGCAGCCGGACTTGCAGCCAGCGCAGCATTCCATGCATTTTCCGCAGCCGTATAATCTGCACCTGTAACGTAACCGTCAGGAGCTGCAGCTACTTTTTCTACCAAAGTCTTTGCTTCTGCAGAAAGGTAAGAATCAAGACCAAGCTCAGAATAGCTTGCAACCATGTCTGTCAAATCCAGAAGCTGGAGTACAAAATACTCTTCATTAGTAGACTTATCAGCCCACTGGAATGTAGCCAGATAGTAATCAGAATCATAATACATAGTAGAATCGGTAGAAGCATCATTATAACCTACATGAAGGTTAGAAATTGCAACAGGAGGCTTTGCTATTACATTAGGAACATCAACCGTTGCCGTAATAGCCTGATTTGTAAGAACCATGATGTTATCACTGTAGTAATAATGCTTTGCGTCCTTATCACTTTCATTATTTGCATTAGAGAATTCTACAACAACATTATATGTTCCTGTTGGTACCCCTGTAAACGTACAAGCAAGTCCATCTTCTGTTTCAAATTTACCCCAGCTTGTAATTGCAGATTTTGTAAATGTACTGCTAGTCATAACAGGACTGTTGCTTCCTACAAAAATCTTGTATCTGTATGACTCAGGAGCCGCAGCAGCAATCATAGCTGCATAAGTATCGCTTGCTGACTGAGTAACAGTACTTCCGTTTACAATTACAGAACCATCATTGATTTTATTAATGCTGATCAATGCATAGTAATCATAGTTATGCCATGGTTCATAAGCATCTGTACCATTCCAATCCCATGCACGTACATTAAGAGTTATTGTACCACCTGTTCCGCTAAGATTATCAGGAGAAAGGTAGAACTTAACGTCCTGATTATATCTTAAATCTACGTTGGCATTTGCAAACAAAACAGCCTTTGCAAGGGCAGAATCTTTTGTAACTGATGTAGCATATCCTTCAACAGCTGTTCCAGCATTCAAAGCTGTTCCAAAAGGTACGGCAACAAGGTAAAGCTTGTAGTTAGAAACACTCAGTTCAACTGGTACGGTACCTTCTGTTTCAAGTGCGTTAGATGCCTTGAAATCTACCTTTACGGCATTTCCGTCAAACAATGCTGCGTTAGTAAGGAAGTTGGAACCATAAAGGTAGAAATCCAGATCACTAGCCTTGTATGCGCCAGGCGTAATCGTTCGGCTTTCTCCAGATGCAAAACTGACAAGATCATTCTTTGAAGTTGCAGTCACGTTAAGAGTCCTGCTTACACCGGAACTGGAAACAACTTCCTTAGTTACTTTTTCCGCAGAACTGATATTAGAAAGCAATGCGTAATTACCAACTGAACCGTCTACAGAATTGGAACAACCTGCAAACAGCATTGTTAATGACGTAATTGCAATTGCTATGTTTTTTGCAATTATTTTCATATTTTCCTCCACATGAATATTCATGTAAAACAGTCTGAATTAATTTCAGGAATACATCCTAAAAAAACACATATTCCTAAAACTAGAACTTAGGAAGTGCACTCGCCTTCAATTGGAATACAATGTCAGCAGTACCAGCAGGTTTTCCTAAAGCAGAAAGAATTGCTTCCGGCGTAGATAGCTCACCTGACTGCCATAGTGTATAAATACCATCCTGTTTTACGTAGTACTTTCCAGAAGCGCCTGTAGTTACAGGCTCATAATCAGAATCTACGTATTCAGGTTCTCCCAAGCTGAATGTAACTTCGTACATATAAGGATTCTTTTCGTTTTCATCTGTGTAGGCCTTAATATAAGCAATGTAGCTTCCAGGGGTAAGGTCGCTTGTATTAAAAGTCATACAGTATGCATTGTGTATACCAAGACCGCTACCAGCACCACCAATACAAGACAACGGATCTGAATATTCAGCACCTGCATCTGCAACCGTAGAACCACCAAAAGCACGGTCATTTTTTGTACCTGTAGTTCCGTTTCCAACAGTAAATGTTTCAGAAACCGCAGTTGCCGTAGCCTGTGCTACTCCGCCCTGAACAGCTTTTATGTCACATACAACTTTCTTGTAAATATCTTTTGTTGCTGCCGCAAGCTGATTTTCTACAACAACAAATGCGATCGTATCCCAATATGTAGAAACCTTGTTTGCACCAGCCAGAACTTCACCGTCTGTATATGCTGTTGCATTCTCCTGATAGCTGAAAAGTTTTGTCCATGGTGATGAAGTAGTTGTGTAATCACCTGCATTTTCTGCTGTAACAGTAGAATAAGCATGGATCGGACTTGCAGCACCTTTCTTAAACTTGTATGCACGAATATTCTGACTGTAAAGGTTATACTGAGCCTTGTTGTCAATCACAACGGTACCACTATCAGATCCAAAATCGGCATACAAATTAAGACCTTCATAATCCTGATATGTAGATGACGAAGGGAATGCAGTAATCTTGAAAACTTTGTTTTCATACAAGTATCCGTTATCAGAATATGTACTATCATAGCTTGCAGGAGTACCAGCATAGTGTGTAGATCCCTTTATGTTTATAATACCATAATCATTTGACTTAACATAAACATCTTTAGACACATCTGCTTCAGTCGTCTTTGTCTCCCAAGCATATTCAGCATATTTATCACCGTCTTTAGCATCTTTGAGCCAGCGCTTGAATGTAAGAGCAGCCTTTGTGCTTCCGTTATAAACAGTTGCATATTTAGGTGTTGAAGAATCATATTCCCAGATAATAGGATCAAGCAAAGCCGTACCGTTTTCTGTAATAAAGCTGTAATTTACAGATCGATCATAATTTTCAGCTTTCACAAGACCAGCTGATACAATTGCAGCATCCGTTACCTGTGTAAAAGGATCATTTGTAGGAACTCCGTTTTCATCAACCTGACAGAATTTTCCACCAGAAAGATTATATGTAATGCGATACTGGTTGATTGCAATCGGAGCATTCTTTTTAGCATCTGCATCTGTAAAATCAAGTGCAGTTGTCCAATGCTGAGGTGTATAAGATGTTCCGTCACCACCATCAGCGGCATTTGTATTTACAACAACTGTATGGAATGTTGCCGGAGACGTGAAAACGCTGGAATCCATTGCGTATGCAGTTGAATAAATATAGCTGAACTGAGCTGTCGCACTATTTACAGCAGTAAGACGGGCAACATAAGCCCTTCCTAATGGAAGCCACAAAGAAACAGAAGTACTGTTTTTATTCAAACTTCCGGCAGCATAAATATCTTTAAAATCCTGGAAAATTGTCTCGCGGTAACTTACAGCTTTTACTTCTGTAATCCCGTCCAATGTTGTCCATTCATCAGGAACAGCACTGACAGCAGTTGCATGAATATTTTCAGTAAGAGCAAGAGTCTTCAATGCAGTATTTACTTCATCTGTAAATCCGTACGCAGTCGGTGTAGAAGCCCTTGCATCAGTTACATCCAAAAGATCAAGCTTGAAGTATTCCTCGTTTGCTGACTTATCATCCCATTCAAAAGTTGCAAGATAGTAGCCTGTCTGATAGTCGTCCGGCTTATTGTAACCTACACGCAGGTTTGCAGGAGGATTTGCAGGAAGATCGATAACTTCTGGAATATAAAGAATCTGACCTTTGCTGCTGCTTGTCTTGTTGGCAACCTGATTTGTAAGGATCATAAGAGTATCTGAATAATAATAATGCTTTGCTGTAGAGTCGTCCGTAGAAGCAAATTCAACAACAAAGTTATAGCTTCCGGCCTTAATATTCGAAAGTTTGTATTCAATACCTTTATCCAAATCTTCTGAGGTATCTGTAAATGACGTATTTACAGTACCAATTACAGTACCTGTTGCAGCCGGCACGTTCCATGCATTAGCAGCATTAGTATAAAGAGTATGCGCAGAAGAAACCGGAGTTGCATCCAAAGTCTTTACTACAGAACCGTCTGACTTATCTTCAATACGAACTTTTACAGAATAACCAGGACGAGACCATCCACCAGCGGTCTTAAGAATAATATCTACGCTACCAGCTCCATCCAGATTGGAAGGACTAAGATAGAATTTTACGTTCTGATTGTAGCGTAGGTCAACGTCTGCCACACCGTACACTACAGACCCCTTAAGAATTTTTGCTGCATCAGCTGCAGTCAAAGGATTACCAAGAGACAATCCTGCAATCTTGTCTGTAAATACAGCAGCAAGTTTAAGCTTGTAGCTTGAGATTGAAAGATTTACAGGTACTGTTCCTGTGGTCGGATCAGATGAATTTGCGTTGAACTGAACCACCTGAGGAATGTTCAAAGTTGCATTTGCAGAAGTATTGATCTGATCGGAACCCCACAAATAGAAAGTAAGTTGAGTCGCATCCAATGCACCAGGCAAAATAGTTCGGGAATCTTCCTCTTTTACAGGGAAGGTTACCAAACCGTCATCGCTAGTTGCTGTTACATTAAGCTGAGTAATGTTAGAAGCAGCATTTTTGTTACTGTCATTATTCTGATTGACAAAAGCGGCTAACAAAGCGTTTGAACCGATTGTCCCGCCGACATCATTATTACAGCCGGTGAACAAAACTGCCAAACAAGCTAATATAATCGCAATGTTTTTTGCTAGATTTTTCATGTTATTTCCTCCATGTTACAAAATCATATATAAAAAAAACTTTTACCAAGTTTAAATAAAGTATTTCAGTCCAATGACATCAATTCCGGTCATTTCGACAAGCTCAATAAACGCAGATCAAGCTCGACAAACGTATACCAAGCCAACAAACGCATATCAAGCCCGGTACACGCACATAATGACATAAGAATCGGCACTGGATTCAGCCCGGAATACTTATCCTGAATCTCGTGTAGTTATAACGGTGGTTCCATCTGCTTTCTTGTAAATCACATGGTTATAAACGATGATACCACAAACGTCACTGTACTTATTGCCTGCTTTATCCTCCACTGTTAATGTGAGCTGGTATGTTCTGCCTGACTCTAGGCCGCTGTCCGGAACATAAATAATGAATTCACGCTTTGTGTAAACATCCACATTTGTAGTTCCATCCCAGAATTTGTAAATAGTCACATTTTTATAACCTTTTCCAGGATCCTGCACAGTCCATTGATAATTGTAGCAGTCAGGCGGAGCCGCAAGATTCAGCGTTCCGTCATCATAGACATAATATTCTTCAAAAAGCATATCGCTTTCATCAAAATCAATGTCTCCAGGCTTCTTCTGTGTTTCTTCCTCTTCTTTTTCCTGCTCCTGCTGCTGTTGTTTCAGCAACTCCTCCAGCAAGGTGCTTTTTGCAAAGTTTTCATTGTACTGATCATACAAATCGTCTATGCTGTTAAGACAAGATGAGAAAATACACACAGAAATAATAAGACACAAATTACGAATTAGCAAACTTTTTTTCATGTCTTATTACCGCTTTCAAATCGAATTCCATTTTCTAAGGAAACAGATGCAAAATGTTCTGTAAAACCTAAAAAATGCCAATAAAAATTTAAAATGTCGTTATCTGCCTGTACACACTCCTTTCTTTTTGAAAAGTTTGCAAAGTGAGAAATACCTGAATGTCTATAGCATGAAAACTTCATCATATAACGTTCTTTCCGGCAAAAACTGTAAAGTCAAAGTTACAGTTTGTCAAATTTAAATATTCCTCCGCTCTGATTGTCGGAAGAAAACCTTAAAGACTTGAGTTAAATTTTCATGACTTTTTTTAGAATACTGATTCGGGATAGTTATTTTACGCGCTTCATGAGTCTTATATTCATTCCAACGCCAGTTTTGAACATAATTCCTAGAGCTGTGTTATAACTTATAATCACATTGAACTGAAGATTGCGCCAACCAAACGTAAATGCATCGGCAAAATCCCATGACAGTCCGCCTTTTGTAATTATGGTATTGCTTCCCATGTGTCCGTTCCAAAGACTGTGATAAGAAAAACCGACAAGAACTTCTTCCTTAAGATAAAAATCCGGATTTTTGAACGGATCAATATAGAATCCAAGAGGACAACCCAGCGTTATGCCAAAAAGATAAGGATTCTGCAAAGTTGCTGTACCAGCAGTATAAGTATAAGGATAGTCATCTGTTGGCCATGCAAACTGGAATCCAGAACGTACGCCCGTATAAACTTTAGGGATCTTAAAGAGACCGGTATAGATATAACTGCCTTCCAGTTCAAGTCCATGTGTATACGGCTGCATCTGAAGAAGATAGTTTGCCCGAAGATCAATTGAATGTCCCTGAATGTATTTGTAATATTTATCAGCGACCGGCTCATCAGCCTGCTCTTCTGCCTTATCGTCCTCTTTGGAATCATCCGGAGCCTGCTTTTGCTTAGGAGGATCCATTGTTCCAGAACGGATTGTAGGTGCCTTAGAAGGATCTTTTTCTATATATTCATCGAGATTTATAAGAAAGATTTCTCCTTTGTGATCACCTATAAGGGCCGTTTTGCCTGTAGAATTTAGCTTAATGGAAGTAATTTTCCCGCTTTCCAACGGCGGAAGTGAACCAAGATAAGTTTTATTGCGTACATCAATATAATCCATTCCATTATTTGCATTGACAACAAGTATGTAGTTTCCATTCTTATCCAGATCAAAATCTACAATATCTGCACTTACTTTTATAATGGTAAGATTTTTCGCATCTACTGCGCTGCCTGTTTCATTAAGCAAATCTCTTATTCCTATTGTATTGCGGTCTACAGGAAATATTATTTTATCGCCGTCAAAGATTATTTTCTGATTTTTTCTACTATAAAAATTAAACGCAGTAACCATCTTGTACGTATTTGCATTCCATACATAAGCCATGCCGGATTGGGTTCCCGTAACGAAAAAACGGCTGTCATCGCTGAACGAAAGAGTGTATATCGGACTATTCACGCCTTGAATTACTTTTTCACTGAATTCGTTTTTAAGAACCTGATGCTGACGCAGAAAATGAATGTCGCCATGAATATCACCGAAAGCAGCGCAGTTTCCGTTTGAACTGAAAGCAGCTCCCATTATTCTGTCTGCATAATTATATCCGCTTATCACACTGTATTCATCATACGGAAAATCCCAGAAACACATGATTCCGTCTTCTGTACGCGCTATGATCCTGTTTTTTCCAGCCGAAACGGAGGAAACAAATTCTGTGCTTAAAAATTGCTTTCCAGGAGAATTTATTGTTTTTGTAATACCGTAACGTTCTGTATCGCGGACTACAATGCGTTCTGATTCAATGTACATAAAATTCTTGTCACTTGAATCCCACTGAAGTCCTATAACGGGAGACGGTGTAACGATTATAGGCATTGGATATTCTTTTGAAGACAATGATGTTTCAAGCCCTGCTAAAACGAGCAGTAAAGAGAAAATCCTTATGAAAGAAAGTCTTGTCCGTTTCACCGTATTATATTCCGTAAAAAAACAATATCACCTTTTGCTTATCGGCATAATTCAGGCAGTTCTTTAGTAATATCCGATAAAATTAACATATAAAAAAACTTCTCCAACCGCCAGCATTTTGACATAGTCTTCTGTGTATTGTAAAATGATTCTGTAGGAATTCAATGAAAAAATCACTTTATTTGGCAACATTTTTACTATTCTTCTCATCCTCTCTGTTTGCAAACGGTTACATGCAATTGTTAGGTGAAAACTTTACATCATGCACAACTGCACTTAAAAACATTAAAGACGACCTTTATGAATTTCTTCCTGAAAATTCCACCCTGCTTTCCACACAGCCGGATGCATTCATCGGACGTTTTTTTCCGTCTATTCCATGCCGCTTTTCTGCCGGCATTGCAACAAGCGCGACTTTTATTGATACGGAATTTGTTGCCGACAACTTCAAAATGATTCTTGATGACATTTCTTGCGCCTTACCAGAAGACTATTTTCATGATTTTTCTTTTTCAATTCCTCAGAAAATTTTTCTTCCGACAGCAGCTGTTACCGCGAGGATCGGAGGGATTTTCTTTCCTTTTGATGTAGGAGCTTTTGCCGTAACAACTACGGATTCGCTTATAAAAGACATATCCTTTGATGATTTTTCAATGGATCTTTCATACACATGCTTTGGCGGCGATATTAGATACGCAATTCTGGAAGGAGGAAACTTTTTTCCAAAGATCTCATGTGGCATGGGCTACATCTTTTCACATTATGACTTCAAAATGAGCATGAATAAAGCTGTTTATTCTGAAGAATACGAGCTAGGGAAAATAACTTCTTCCATCGATATGCTCATAGAAAGCCATACCGTTTATGCACAGGCTCAGATTTCAAAGAAATTCTTTATCTTTGTTCCCTATATTGGCGCAAAAGCTCTTGTTTCGGTTTTCAAAACTGACTGCGGATGGTCTGTTAACACTGTAAACACTATAAAAAATGTCTATGGAGCAGATTCCTTTTCAGGTACAGACAGAGGACCTTTTCAAACACAGATTTATTCCGGTTGCGGAGTCCAGTTTCCATTCATCCAGCTAGGGCTGAACACTGCATATAATTTTAGCAATAGAAAATTCACAGCGGCATTCATAGCAAATTTCAAACTGTAATCTTAAAATCATTTTACAAGTACCTGGGATACACACTGGCATTAATTTTGCAGTAGTTGAAATCCTTGCCACTGCAATATGAGGTCATTTAAACAAGTCCCTCGACAAGCTCAGGAACCGCCAAAGGACCGATCCCTGAATAGTTAATAACCGACTTTGGAACAGTTCAAAGAATGCGTAACGACGGGCTAAATAACCGTATTTTATGAAAAACTTAAAAACGAAAAAAATACCCGCCGGGTGAACTATTCTTTTCAACCATGCGGGTATTTTTATTCAAAATTATTTTTACCTTATACTAAACTTAGCGCTTAAGGCTCAAAACAGTTTCCAAAAGAGTATCTGCTGTCTGGATTGTCTTTGAGTTGGCCTGAAAGCCGCGCTGAGTTACGATCATGTCGGTCATCTGTTCTGAAAGGTCAACGTTAGACATTTCCAGGGCACCGGCAAGAAGGCTTCCCTTTCCGGCTACACCGGATTCACCGATGTTTGCCTGACCAGAGTTGTTTGTTTCAACATAAGTGTTGTCTCCGGCTTTTTCAAGACCGCGGTCGTTGGCAAATGTAGCAAGTGCAAGCTGACCGATTACACGGTTTGTTCCGTTGGAATATACGCCTGTAATTGTTCCGCTTGAGTCAATCTTAAAGTTATCAAGATAACCAAGTGTGTATCCGTCCTGGCTGTAAGCCTTTGTTGTACTTCTTGAAGCAGACTGAGTAACTGTGTTCTTCATACTGCCGATTGTACCAAGATTGATGTTGAATGTCTGACGGTAAGGATTTCCGTTTTCATCGGCATTTGCTTCCGGTACAGTAAAGCTTGTTGTAAGTACAATTTCTCCGTCCGGATTTGTAATGTTTCCTGCAGAATCTGTTACAGAAGAAAGCTGACCGTAGTTGTCAAAGTTTACGATGAATGTATTCTGAACGCCGTCTGTTGTTCCCAAGCCAACGCGAGTCTGTGTAAAGTCTGCATTGTCTGCATCTACGTTTACAGTTGCCTGCCATGAGTTTGGTACTCCGGGAACCTTTCTGAATGAAACAGTAAGCTGGTGAGCATTACCAAAGCTGTCATAAATCTTCTGGCTTGTTTCCCATGTACCTTTTGCAACATCGTTTGCACCGGCACCTTCCTGAATCTCCGGAGTGTTTTTGTCCAAGTTGCAGGCAAAGAGAACGTTTTCTGTAGCTTTAGCAGGATCTTTTGAACCTACAGGAATTACAAGGTCTGTCGGGGTTGCGGCAGTCTGAACGATCTGCTCACCGTTCAATTCCTGTGCCATCCATCCCTGAACGCGCATACCATTTGCAGGATTTACAAGAGTTCCGTCACGGTCAAGGCCAAAAACACCGTTTCGAGTATAGAAGCTTTCTTCTCCGTTTTTTACAACAAAGAAGCCGTTTCCCTGAATGGCAACATCAGTTCCAACGCCTGTTGACTGAAGGTTTCCCTGTGTAAATACCTGTTCAATTGTAGAAATTGTCATACCAAGACCAACGTCCTTAGGGTTTACACCGCCAAGTTCTTCAGTAGGCTTGGCAGCACCGGCAACCTGCTGGCTGATCATGTCCTGAAAATTTACACGTCCGCGTTTAAAACCTGTTGTATTAACGTTAGAAATGTTGTTTCCTATTACGTCCATACGTGTCTGATGATTCTGAAGACCAGAAACACCAGAATAAAGTGATCTCATCATATCTCTTTTCCTGCCTTAGAATTAGTTATATACAGCCTTGATTTTGTTCAAATCGTAGTACATTCCGTTTATCATTACCTGAGGGTTTTCGCCAAAACTTGTAGCTTCAACAACGCCCTGCATATTTGAATCGCCGACATCAACTTCTACTGTTTTTCCCAAAGTGTTTGTTGCCTGGGAAGAATTGATCATTGTAGCAAGTTTGTTGAACGATTCATTCATATTTGTCATCTGTTCCAATGAACTGAACTGAGCCATCTGACTGATAAACTGAGTGTCTTCCATTGGACTTGTAGGATCCTGATTGGAAAGCTGTGTAATCAGAAGCTTAAGAAAGTCATCTTTACCCAGCTGCTGAGAAGGTGTACGACCAGAAGCATTTAAAGTCTTGTTGAAATTATTTACTTCATTTTCAACTGCAAACTTTTCACTTGAAGTCAAAGTAGAATTTACCATGTTCATTTCCATATCAGTACCTCAATTATTTACGCAACAATATTTACAGAAGAAACTGGAACCATGCCAGAAACTTCTTCCTCATAACCTTGAGCAGAACCGCTTTCTGCAAGATCACCGTAAGAATGATTCATACGGAATCTTGCTGCAGGATTTTCCTGTGAATCTCCTGCTCCGTTACCGGAAGCGTTCTGACCAGCAAAAGCCAGTTCAAAACCCGCATTTTCAAATCCGCTTTCCAAAAAGGCCTGTTTTAAGCTGTCAGCGCTTTCTTTAAAGGCGTTGAATGCTTCCTGAGTAGCAACTACAATGCGCCCCGTAATATTCTTATCGGAAATATGAAGGTCAACTTTAACATTTCCTAAACTTTCCGGCTTTAAAATCAGCTTTACAGAACCAACATCATTGTCCTTAAGAACAATAGATCCTGCCTTTACGATTTCTCCTGCATTCTGCTGAATCTGATTTGCAAGCATCGCCTGAAAATTAGAACCGTTTGCTCCGGCAACCTGAGAGTTTGAAGATGTTACGTTCTGCTGTACATTGGAAGCAACTTCCATAGTAAGCTCAGCATTATTTCCATTAATTTTTACTTCAGAAACATTAAGCGCGTGCTTTTCTGTTGATTTTTCTTCCGGCTGAATCTGATTTTTTTCTATAACAGCTTCCGTGCGGTAGTCCTTTACAATGATTTTTCCGTCTTTATCAAATGCAAAAGTGCGCGGATTTTTTTCAGCAGAATCAGAAAGAAGGGAGATTTTATCTTCCGCCTCAAAAATATTTTCAGAAACCTGATTAAGGCTCATTACAGACTGTGAATTCTGATTTTTGAGCATTGATTCAGAAGCAGCTACAGCGGACGCAAGAGTTTCCTGATCATCTTCCAAAAGAAGCTTTAAATCGTCACAAGAAAGGGCATTTTTTTCATCTTCAGGGGCATTTTTTTCAAGCTTAGAAAGAATTTCCTTAAGCTCAAGGGATGAAAAATTAACAGCTGTTTCCTGAACTGACTCCAAAGCCTTAGAATCTTCATCTTTTTCCGTAAAATGAGAAATTTTTAACTGTTCAATTAAGTCTTTTTCCAAATAAAGGGGCTTATCCCTGAGTTTTTCTGAAGCATCTTCAGAATTCTTTTTTTCTGCAAGAACAGATCCTTCATTTACCGGCTGTTTTTCTGCTGCTAAAGATTCCTGAACTTCGTTTTTTTGTACCGGTTCTTCGGCCTTTATTTCCGTCTTTTCTTCTCTGTAAGCGGCTTCTGAAACCATTTCATCAAAAGACTTTCTGTTCTCAGAAAGCGGTTCTGATTGTGCTGTAGAAGCCGGTTGCGGCGAAAGACTTTTTAATAGAGCAAAATCAACCGGAGCTGCCATTGCTGCCTGCATAAGCATTTCCTCCAAAAGTAAAATCGAAGGACTACATACCTTAGTCAGGCGCGTTTTTGCCCCGGACTAGTTCAGGGACTCCGGTTTGCTGAGCATTTTGCGCTGTACTACAGCCGCCCTGTCAGCAGGCATTAAAGAAAGCCAGTAAGATCCCATGGAAGAAGAACCATTGCGCTGCGCAATTTCTTCTACCTTGCGAAGTACGTCAATGACCATCTGATCATCCATTGCAAGAAGAATATTTACAGCCGCTTCCGGTCGCATACCGTTCAGGTTCAATGCAATCTGTTCGATGTTTACATTCTTATCATCGTACTTTTTAAGCGTCTGGTTGAATGTTTTTTCTCTGTCTTCCTGAGATTTTTCTCGGCTTATAAGTTCATTTGCAATCTGTTCGTTAAGCTGTTCTTTGACAGCAACTTCTTCTTCCCTGCGTGAAAGTTCTTCACGCTGAATTTCAATTGCTTCCAGCTGTTTATTAATTCTATCCTGATCAAGATCGGCAACAACAGGTGCTGAAGAAGTTGCAGTAACAGAAGTCTGAGGGTCTTTCCCCAATGCCTTAAACAGCGGATTAAAAACGGTTCTTACGTGCATTACACCCAGATAATCAAACCACAAAAGACCGCCAAGCGCCATTATTATTATGAGCATTAAGAGTACAATTGTTTTTCCGAAAGACTTCATATTACTTTCCCTTATGTTTTTTTTAATTCTTTTCCATATTTGTACATCAAGCCAAGGCCTTCAACGCTAAAAGCCTTGACTTCATAGTTTTTAATATCTTCAATAACCCCTAAATAAGGCCGGCAATTGCAGTTCCAAGAGTAATGTCGTTTTCTGCAGTCAGAATTGACCAGTAAATGCCACGCTGACTTGTAAGAACTTCATCAAGGTAACCCTGCACACGGGCAAAAATATTGTATGTCTTATAGAAGGTAGTTCCGTTACACAGAATTCCAACCGGCTTGGAAGCATTTGTACCCTCTCCACTCTGAATTGCTGCTGCCGCAAGTATACTTGCAGCATAACGCGCTGAACGTTCTGCCATTGCATCAAGGAGCTGGAACAATGTATCATAATCAGCTTCTGTAGCGCTTTCTGCAGCCAAACCGCCAAGCAAGGTTTCTCTATTGTATGGCGATTCAAGGAATACAGAAACATCAATTGTTGTAAGAGCCGGAATTGAATCCAGTTTTTTTGCAAGTGACTCAGAAAAAAGTCCGTCCTTCACAGCTCCTTTAAGAACTTCCAACGCAACAGGTCCAATATATGCACCAGAACACATTTTCTCCATATAGAATTCGCCCGGTTTCTGAGTTTTTGCATCGAATGCAATATCAAAGTCAGAACGTACAACATTACGGGTTTTACCAGATTCACAGACAACAATCTGCTTTACAAAATCCTTTCTATAAGGAAGAGCCGGCTGGATATACGCTGCATTCATTCCTGTTCCAAGAATAAATCCAATATATGAAGAATACGGTCTTCCTTTAGCCGCTGCAGCACCGGCAAGAAGAGCTGCAACCGTATCATTCAAAAGTGTAACGCGTTCAGGTTCTCTCCATCCATGAGCAACAAGAGCTTCCTTAAGGCACTTTCCGATAGCACATCCTACAACCTCAGGAGCCTTTACTTCTTTAGAAAAGCCGATTAATACTCCATCTCCATCCTTCTGAATCTGCATTGGATAAGAAAAACAAAAACCGATTGAATCAGCTTTGTTCTTAAGGTGTTCAAGATTCGCTGCAAACTGATCAAAGAATTCTTTTTTATTAAGTTCGCGCTCTACGCCTGGCATCTTTGTTTTTTCCATTTCAGAAATAGAAGCATTTCCGTCTGCATCAAATGTAACAAGACATGAACGGAAGTTTGTTCCGCCGGCATCAATTACAATTACACTCTTGTTCTTTGCAGGTTTTTCAGGAGGCAGGCACCATGTTGGAATCATATCCTCATCAGATTTTTCTTGTCTTAATCCTCTGTTCATATCATCCAAAATGGAATCAATTACAGTATTAACATTAACGTGGCGCACAAAATTGTGTCGTGAAAGAAAAGCACTGACAGCAGTATTCATAATAATTACAGCTCCTAAAATCAATATAAAGATCATTCAAAATATGCATTTGAACAGCCTTCCTATTTTAACATTTATTGAGCAAAAAGCAATAGACCTTTTTAATACATAAAAACTTTTCCCTAGCGCCCAAATGAATTTTATAGACTGAAAACCATATTTTTGGCATTATTTAGGAAGAGTTTTCATTGCAGGTAAAATAATGGCACTAGACTTAGAGACACTAAAAAACGAACTTAATCCAGAGCAATACAAAGCGGTAACAACTATAAATGGAGCAATACTGATTATTGCAGGTGCGGGTTCAGGAAAAACACGTGTAATCACATTCCGTATTGCCCACATGCTTGATTCAGGAATTCCTCAGAGTCAGATTCTTGCCCTTACCTTTACAAATAAAGCCGCAAAAGAAATGGAAGACCGAGTAAAGGATTTAACGCAGAAAAAACTTCAGAACCTTACAGTTTCTACCTTCCATGCATTCGGAGTAAGAATTCTTAGACAGGACATTGACAAGTTGGGATATCGGGAAAATTTTTCCATTTATGATGAAACAGACAGAACGTCCCTTATAAAGGAATGCGGCCGCGAACTTAATTTTTCGCCGGATGCAATGGACATTTACAAGATAAGCCAGTTGTTTTCCAACATTAAGACAGGACGAAAAAACTGGGGCACAGAAAACGACATGTACCGGCAGCTTTACGAAAGCTACCAGGAAGGATTAAAGCTTTTTAACGCAGTTGATTTTGATGACCTTATCGTCCTTCCCATAAAATTGTTCAGAGAACACCCGGAAGTTCTCCAGCGATACAGAGACCGTTACAAATATATAATGGTAGACGAATTTCAGGACACAAGCCACCAGCAGTATGAACTTATGCACCTGCTTGCAGACCAGAACATAGCCGTTGTAGGAGACGATGACCAATCCATCTACAGCTGGCGTGGCGCAGACTACCAGAATATTATAAACTTTGAAAAAGATTTTCCAGTTACAGAAATACGCCTTGAACAGAATTACCGCTCTTCCAACACAATTCTGGAGGCCGCAAACGGTGTAATTTCGCACAATACAAACAGAAAAGACAAAAAACTCTGGAGCGGTAACGGAGCCGGAAAGCCTATAGAAATTTTCATGCCGGAAAATGAAACCGCAGAAGCTGACTTTATTGCAGAAGGAATTCTTGGAATAGCAATGGAGGAAAAACGCAAATACGATGATTTTGGCGTCCTAATAAGGGCGAACACTCAGTCACGCTACATAGAAGAAGCATTCCTTCAGAACAATATTCCCTATACAATGAGCGGAGGAACCAGTTTCTTTGAGCGAAAGGAAATAAAAGATGTCATAAGTTATTTAAGGGTGATTGCAAACCATGACGATGACATAAACCTTTTGAGAATAATCAACGTTCCTCGCCGAGGAATCGGAAGAGCGGCCATTCAGGTTATAAATGATGAAGCGCAGAACCTTGAGTCTACTCTATGGACTGCCATGCAGTCTTTAGTAAAAGCGGAAGCAAGCCCGGCGAGCGATTCACTTAAAGAAGATCTGGAAACTTTCGTTCAAATAATAGAAAACCACCGCCAGAAACTTTTAAGCGGCCGCGGTCTTGCAAAAAAAGTAAGGGAACTTCTGGAAGAAATTGACTACAAGTCATATCTGGTTTCTGAAAATTCAAAGAGCGAAAAGGCAGTCCGATTTAAGTTGAAAAACATTGAACTTCTGTTGGAAATGATGGAACGATGGGAAATAGATCCTGACAATTCCAATCCAAGCCTGTTCAATTACTTAAACCGCATAACCCTTATGAGTCGCGACAACGGTGATGACGAAAGCGACAAAGGAAAGGTAAACCTTATGACAATCCATGCGTCAAAAGGTCTGGAATTTCCAGTTGTATTCATAGCCGGGGTAGAAGAAGGTCTTATTCCTCATCAGCGTTCCGTAGATGAAAACAATGGTGACGTAGAAGAAGAACGACGCCTTTTTTATGTTGCAATTACGCGAGCCCGCGACAAGCTTCTTATCTCTTCCTGCATGAAGCGTCGAAAAATGCAGAGCATTATAGAATGTACTCCAAGCCGTTTTTTGGATGAAATTCCTGCAAACCTGGTAGAATACCATGAACCACAGAAGGAGCTCACGGTAGAAAAAACGCATGACATTCTTTCTGACATGCTAAAAAAGTTTTCTGCTCCACCAGAAAACACTTTCTAGATGTATCAGAAAAAACGACTTTACAACCTAAAAAAAAAACAAGACACCTGTCTTGTCACCCTTTCTCAATAGTGATAGTATAATCTGATTTTTAAAAAGCGGGAGTCCATAAAATGGATGATGATTTGAAGGAAGAAATAAAAAGGCTGTGCAAAGAAAAAGATGCTGTAATCCTTGCACATTATTACGTTGACGAAAGCATTCAGGAAATTGCAGATTACATAGGAGACTCCTTTTACCTTGCAAAAGTAGCAAAGAGCGTGAAAAACAAAACGATTGTTTTCTGCGGTGTTACATTCATGGGTGAAAGTGCATATATAATCAACCCTGGTAAAACAGTTCTTATGCCATCAGAAAATGCAGTCTGTCCTATGGCCCTAATGGTAGATCCAGAAAAAATTGCCGAAATGCGCAAAAAGTACGATGATCTCGCCGTTGTATGCTACATAAACTCAATGGCAGATATAAAAGCTCTGTCAGACGTATGCGTAACTTCTTCAAATGCCGTAAAGATCGTAAAAAAACTCCCGAACAAGAACATTTTCTTTATTCCCGACGGAAACCTTGGACGTTTTGTTGCACAACAAGTTCCTGAAAAAAACATAATCCTTAATCCGGGATTCTGCCATGTACACACAAGCATTACCGCACAGGCTGTTTCAGATTGTTTCAGAGAGCATCAGAATGCAAAGATTATTGCACATCCAGAATGTCTGAAAGAAGTCTGCGATCTTGCGGACTACCTCGGATCAACAAAGGAACTCATCGAATACGCAAAAACAGACAGCGCAGAAGAATATATCGTATGCACTGAAAAAGGCGTTCTGTACGAACTTAAGAAAGTCGCCCCGAATAAAAAATTTTATTTCGTGGGTGCAAAACAGATCTGCCCTAACATGAAAAAACTTACACTCGAAAAAGTCAAGAAAGCACTATCCGACGGATTCCCGGTAAGCAAAGTAAGTGAAGAGGTTCGAGTCCGGGCCGTAAAACCTTTGGACAGAATGCTTGAGCTTGCCCAATAACGGAGGCAATGTATGAAAGACTTTAATTGTGACGTTCTTATCGTCGGAACCGGAGTTGCAGGTTTGTACTGTGCATTAAAACTGCCAGAAAGCCTGGATGTCGTACTGATTACAAAAGCAAAAGCCGAAGAATGCGATTCATATCTTGCGCAGGGTGGAATCTGCGTACTCAAAGATGAATCTGACTATGATGCCTATTTTGAAGACACAATGAAGGCCGGACATTACGAAAATAATCCTGTTTCAATCGAACTTATGATCAGAAATTCTCAGAAAGTCATAAAGGATCTTATTGAATACGGAACACGATTTGAAAAAGACGCAGAGGGAAACCTTAAGTATACCCGTGAAGGCGCACATTCAACACCAAGGATTCTTTTTCATGAAGACATAACAGGAGAAGAAATCACCAGTCACCTTTTGGAAACTGCAAAACAACGACAAAATCTGCGGATTTATCAGAACGTGACAATGATCGATATCCTTAAAGCTGACGGGACAGATGGAAAAACATATTGCGCCGGAGTTATCGCAACGACAAGCGATTCCGAAGAGCTCAAAATGTACAGTCGCAGAAAAACCACAGACGGAAAAAACCTTATAAGCATAAGAGCTCATGAAACTATATGGGCCTGTGGCGGTATCGGAGGACTTTACCAGCATTCAACCAACTACCCTCACCTTACAGGAGATGCTTTGGGAATCGCCTTAAAACACGGAATACCGCTTCAAAATCCTGATTACATTCAGATCCATCCGACAACTTTCTTTACAACCAAAAAGGAGCGCTCATTTCTTATTTCCGAATCTGTACGAGGAGAAGGTGGAATCCTGCTTGATAAAAACGGAAAGCGCTTTGTAAACGAACTTCTTCCAAGAGATGTAGTTGCAAACGCAATCTTTGAACAAATGAAAAAAGACGGAACAGAACATGTTATGCTTTCCATGGAAAATATCCCTAAAACAGAGATAAAGAACCATTTCAAGCATATCTACGAACACTGTCTTGAAGAAGGCTATGACTGCACGAAAGAACCAATTCCTGTAGTTCCAGCCCAACATTATTTTATGGGCGGAATAAACGTTGACTCTTCAAGCAGAACAAGCATGAACGCGCTTTATGCGGTCGGTGAAACCTCCTGCAACGGCGTACACGGAAAAAACCGGCTCGCAAGCAACTCCCTTCTTGAAAGCCTTGTTTTTGCAGGGATAGCTGCAAAGCAGATTTCAGAAGAGATCGAGGACATTAAGAACCAGCCTAAATCAATTGTGTCTTTTGACTTCAATGACTATCAGAACACAGCAAAACTTTTTGACGAATACAAAACTATAATTCTTAATGAAATTAAAAGGATGAAAGAATACCATGAACGACATAACAATGAAAATGAACATGGACAATTTGATAATGCAAGCGCTTAGGGAAGACATATCAAGCGAAGACGTTTCAACAAATGCAGTAATGCCAATGCCAGCAGAAGGTGAAGTTGATCTAATTGCAAAGCAAGATGGAATTATTGCCGGTTTGGACGTATTTGCAAGAGTTTTCATGCTGCTTGATGCAGACACAAAAGTTACGTTCTCTGTAAAAGACGGAAACAAGGTTTCCAAAGGCCAGAAAATCGGCAAGGTTCACGGAGATATACGCGTACTTCTTTCTGGAGAAAGAACAGCACTTAACTACCTTCAGAGAATGAGTGGGATTGCCACTTACACGAATCAGGTTGCTTCTCTTTTAGCCGGAACAAAAACAAAGCTGTTAGATACAAGAAAGACAACTCCGAATAATAGAATTTTTGAAAAATACGCTGTAAAAACCGGCGGCGGAAACAATCACCGCTACAATCTTTCAGACGGAGTCCTTCTAAAGGATAACCACATCGGAGCTGCAGGAAGCGTAAGTAAGGCGATCAAAATGGCGAGGGAATACGCACCTTTCGTACGCAAAATCGAAGTAGAAGTAGAAACACTTGATCAGGTAAAAGAAGCGGTAGAAGCGGGAGCTGACATAATCATGCTTGACAACATGGATCACGAAACTATGAAACAAGCAATGACGATCATAAACGGAAAAGCGGAAGTAGAAGTTTCAGGCAACGTCACAAAAGAAAATATTGCCAAAATCACTGACCTTGGAGTGGACTACATTTCTAGCGGCGCTCTCACTCACTCTGCTCCAATACTTGATCTTTCTCTAAAAAACCTGCACGCAGTATAAGCATTTAATCCTCATTTTTTCTGGAGATAAAAATGAAACTGAGCGGAGATGAAAGACGCAATAAAATAATGGAAATACTTCTCGCAGCAAAAGAACCTATTCCCGGCAGTGAGCTCGCTCTTAAGCTGGATGTAAGCCGGCAGGTGATTGTTACTGACATTGCCATTTTAAGAGCAAGCCGGCCAGATATTATTGCAACAAACAACGGATACATTCTCTTAAAATCATCTTCCACGCGTCGTATTTTCAAAGTAAACCACACTGATGATCAGATAGAGGAGGAGCTTACCTGTATAAGCGACCTTGGAGGAACTATAGTTGATGTTTATATTGAACACAAAGTTTACGGAACGATGAGTGCCCCTCTCAACATAAGATCACGTCGCGACGTCCAGAACTACATTCAAGATATAAAAAGCGGAGTTTCTACACCATTGGAAAACATAACCCATGGTTACCATTATCACACAGTAGAAGCAAAATCAGAGGAAATCCTTAACGAAATAGAAAACTCTCTAAAAAAAAGGGGATTCCTTATAGAATCCCTTTCAGAAAAACCGATTTATGGAGCTAAGACTTACAGTGCCGGATGATCCGGCATTATAAGAACCAATAATTTACACTCTGAACTTCAACTTCTTGCCGGTTCCTGCATACATTTCTTTTCTCTGCTCTGTAATCAGGTCATCAGCAATATAATCATCAAACTGCATCATGCGGTCAATTATACCGTTAGGAGTAATTTCAACAATTCTGTTTGCAATAGACTGAATGAATTCATGGTCATGGCTAGTAAAGAGAACTACCCCAGGGAAATTTATGAGAGCTTCGTTCAAAGACTGAATTGCCTCCAAATCAAGATGATTAGTAGGGTCATCCATTATAAGAACATTTGCACCACTGAGCATAAGTTTACTGAGCATACAGCGAACCTTTTCTCCTCCGGAAAGAACCTTTACTTTCTTAAGGGATTCATCACCACTAAAGAGCATTCTACCCAAAAATCCTCGAACGTAGGCATCATCCTGTTCCTTGGAATACTGCTTAAGCCAATCAGTAATATTATAATCATTTGCAAAATAACTTGAATTATCACGAGGAAGATATGTATGACTTGTCGTCTGCCCCCAAAAGAATTCCCCAGATTCGGCCTTTTTTACATCACAGATAATGTCAAAAAGCGCAGAAATTGAATTGTGTTCAATTCCTACAAAAGCAACCTTATCTGTCCTGTGAATTGTAAGACTGAAATCCTTAAGAAGCTGAACACCGTCCTCATCCTTAAAATTAAGTTTTTTCATTTCAAGAACGTTATTTCCGATTTCACGGTCAGCCTTGAAATGCACATAAGGGAATTTTCGTGTAGAAACAGGAAGATCTTCTACAGACTGAGCAAGTTTATCGTAAATCTTTTTACGGCTTGTAGCCTGCTTAGATTTTGCAGCGTTAGAACTAAAACGAAGGATGAATTCCTTAAGGTCTTTCATCTTATCTTCTGCCTTTTTCTGAGCCTCTCGAGCCTGTCTCTGCATTACCTGGGTCATCTGATACCAGAAATCATAGTTTCCAGCAAACTGAGTAATCTTACCATAATCAATATCACAAATATAAGTACAAACCGTATTCAAAAAATGACGGTCATGGCTTACTACAATTACTGTATTTTCAAAGTTCAAAAGAAAATCTTCCAACCATGAAATTGATTCAATATCTAGACCGTTAGTAGGTTCATCCAGTACAAGAATATCAGGATTACCAAAAATTGCCTGAGCAAGAAGGACACGGACTTTTTGGCTTTCGTCAAGGTCACTCATCATCTTGTCATGAAATTCCTCTTCCAGTCCAAGACCTGAGAGCATCTGCTCAATCTGATTTTCCGCCTCGTAGCCTCCAAGTTCACCGAACTCTGCCTGCATATCAGCGGCTTTCATTCCATCTTCATCTGAAAAATCCGGTTTTGCGTAGATTTCATCAATTGCCTTTGTAAGTTCATACAATTTAGGAAATCCCATCATAACTGTATCTTTTACAGAATATGCATCAAATGCAAAGTGATCCTGCTTTAATACAGCCATTCTCTCGCCGGTTGAAATAGTTATTGTTCCAGAATCATGTTCAAGCTCTCCAGAAAGAACTTTAAGAAAAGTTGACTTTCCGGCTCCATTAGCACCTGTAATTCCGTAGCAGTTTCCGTTTGTAAACTTTAAATTTACATCTTTAAACAATGGCTTTTCACTGAACCTGACACTTACATCACTTACTGTAATCATTTTCTTTTCCTATCTTCCAAAAAATGCTTTAATTTTTGCAAGCAAGCCTTTTTTCTGAACAGGCTTGGCAGCAGAATTAGAAACAGCTCTCCTTCCGTTGTAATTCTTTGAAGAACCGCATTTTTTGCCGTCACGTCGATTCTGATTATATTTCTTTCCAGAAGCAGAAGTTTTTGAAACCCCATACTTTTCTTTGTAGACCTTCATGCGTTCTTCGAATGACATTGATTCAAAGCCTTCAATGCTAACAGAATTCTTCTTATAATCCTTTTTTGAACCTGATTTTTTAACATTTTTTCTAGCAGACTTATAATCGTTCGCCTTCCCCTTATCTTCCCCATCCCGTTTTTCATAAGATTTAGAAGAATCACGGCGTTTTCCATGAGAACCGTTTCTGCTGTCTGAACGAGATCTTCTTCCTCCATGAGAATCATGGTCGTCATCATCCCGCCAATTTTCTGTCTTAATATAAATTCCTGCACTTTTATCTTCCAACATCATTTCTGGATAAGCAACTTTAGCAGGAATTGTCATTTCAATGTAACGTTCAATTGCAGGAAGACTGTAAACATCCTGCTCAGAACAGAATGTATAAGCCTTTCCAGATTTTCCAGCACGAGCAGTTCGTCCGATTCGGTGTACGTAGTTTTCTGACTCATTAGGCAAATCGTAGTTGATTACCATTGCAAGGTCATCTACGTCAATTCCGCGGGCTGCAACATCTGTTGCAACGAGAACCTTAAGATCTCCGGACTTAAATGACTTAAGAAGTGCAAGGCGCTTTGACTGCGGAAGGTCACCGATAATGAAATCTGCCTTTATGTCATTCATTACAAGGCGTTTTGAAACAACTTCGCATGTACGCTTTGTATTACAGAAAATGATTACGCTTTCCGGATTTTCATTCTTTAGGATTCCGATAAGTAGCTTCATTTTCTCATCGCTGGAAACATGAAGGAGTTCCTGCTGAATTTCAGAAACAGTTATATTTTCACATTCAATTTCAATTTCTTTAGGATCCCTTGTATATTCCCAGGCAAGATTTTTTACATAAGTATTAAGAGTTGCACTGAAAAGCATAGTCTGACGAGCTTCATTTGCAGGAATATGCTTCATTATTTTTCTTAAGTCAGGATAGAAGCCCATATCGAACATGCGGTCAGCTTCATCAACAACAACAAAAGCAACATCTTCAAAAGTTATATTTCCGCCTTCCTGAAGATCAATAAGACGGCCTGGAGTACCAACAATGATATCAATACCCTTTTTTATGGCAGCAATTTGCTTTTCGTAACCCACACCACCATAAACGCTGAATGCCTTTAGACCTGCAGGAGCACACAGAGTCTTAGCTTCTTCTTCAACCTGAACGGCAAGTTCGCGGGTTGGAACCATAATCAATGCTTTTTTCCCTTTATTTTCTTCTTTGGAAAGCATTTCTTGTATTATAGCAACAAGGTAAGCTGCAGTTTTACCAGTTCCTGTCTGTGACTGAACATAAAGATCAGAACCATCCTGCGACATCTTTAAAACCTGTTCCTGAACAGGAGTACATGTAACGTAACCAGCAGCTTCCAGCCCCTTAAGCAGCTGATCATTTAAATTAAACTCTGAAAAATTCATACAACACAGTATAAAGTTTTTCTTATATCATTACAACAGAAAGACTTTTAAAAGTATCCTCTTTTAAAAGTCTTTCCAAAACTACAATCTGATTTGCCTTGGCAAACCGTCATTCATAATTGGATTCAGTTCTCCCTGAATCAAAGGACGAATATAATGAATTGCATCTTCTGTAACATAATCATCTGTAATCCATTCAAGGGGAACATTCTTTTCTACATTGGCGATTGTATGTACATCCTGAACACCGTAAGTAATCTTATAAGGAACATTGCTTATACGTCTCATACAGACAACCTTCCCCGTTTCTCTATCATAAATTGCAGAACGAACAGCCGTTGCACCACAATCATAAGCCTCTTCTATATCTGTAAGACTTGCAAAATGACTTGCACATCTTTGGAGAGTCGAAATTTCAATAGCGCGAGCCTTTATGCCCATTTTCTCGCGGATAAGAGTCTCAAGATATTTTGCAGAACCGCTCATCATCTTATGTCCGAACGCATCTACAGAAGCATTGTCCGAAGCTAATTCACAAACAAAGCGACCGTCAGCAAGCTTTACGCCTTCGCTCAATGCGACAACACAGTATTGTTTTTTATCAACGACTTCCTTTACCCGTTTCATAAAATAATCTACATCAAAGACTTTTTCCGGCAAGAAAATCATGTCAACACCTTCGCTGTCTTCTCCGCGGACAAGACCTGCACTGGCTGTAAGCCATCCGGCATTGCGGCCCATTATCTCTACAATAGTAACGGCCGGGCAGTCGTAAATACGACAATCACAAACAAGCTCCTTCAGTGTAGTTGCAATATATTTTGCTGCACTTCCAAATCCTGGTGTATGGTCTGTCATGGCAAGATCATTATCAATGGTTTTAGGAACACCAATAAAACGTATGGAGCTATGAATAGATTCAGCATAATCGCTCAGCTTCTTAATCGTATCCATTGAATCATTTCCGCCGATATAGAAAAAATATTCTATTTCGAGATCTTCAAGCTTTTTAAAAATCTTTTCATAAAGAGCCTTATCATCTTTCATATCAGGTAATTTATAGCGGCAGGAGCCCAAAAATGAAGCCGGAGTTCTTTTCAGAAGATCAATATCAATATTGTACGGAAGTTTTTCATCCAAGAGGACATACTCATCATTAACCAATCCTTTGATTCCGTGAAGCATTCCGTAAACTTTGTTAACCCCAAGATCCTTACAAGCTTTATAAACACCAGCAAGACTTGAATTGATTACACAGGTAGGACCACCAGATTGTCCGACAATAACGTTTTCTTTCATACAGCCCTCATAAATTCAAAGATCATATGATTTTAGCAGAAAAACCAAATCACTAACAAGAGCAAAAAACATTTTTCATCCAAGCAACTAGAATTTTGTTTTTAAAACGCGCCTTCTTTTTCATCATAATCACTATCTGAATCACTTTCACACGAGGCGATATTCCGCTAAAATAAATATTATTATGGAAAACAAAACAATATATCAGGCAGAATTATTTGCAAACCGACTGAAAAAAAAATATAAAGAACTTAGAAAATGGGCAAGAAAAAACAACATAAGCTGTTACCGGCTTTATGACCGCGATATCCCGGAAATACCAGTCAGCCTTGATGTTTACGAATTCATTCCGGACGAAATAAAAAATCCAGCAGAATGTGCCTCGTACGAAGAAAAAATTCTTTCACGAATATCAGCGAATGACCTTTCTGCGGAAAAGGAACTTGAAGAAAACCGCTATGCCGTAATCTACCTTTACGAACGGCCTTACCAGAAAGATCAGTCGGAAGAAGAAAAATGGCTTACAAAAATGTCAGAATCAGCCGCTACAATACTCAATATTGAACAAAGTCACATAGTAAAAAAAGAACGCAGACAGCAGAAAGGTCTTAATCAATATGAAAAAATTGAATCTTCAGATTCAATAATCCGTAATGTCCAAGAAAACAATTTTATATTTAGAATCGATCTTTCAAAATACCTTGATACAGGCCTCTTCTTGGATCACAGACCATTACGAAAAATGATATCAGAAAAGTCAGCTGAAAAACGGGTTCTTAACCTTTTCTGCTACACAGGAAGTTTTTCAGTTTACGCTGCTGCAGGAAACGCATCGTACGTTGAATCCGTAGATCTTTCGAACACATACCTTTCATGGGCAGAGGACAACCTCAAGAAAAACGGTTTCCGTTCAAAAGAAAAATATAAATTTACAAAAGCGGACGTAATAAGCTGGCTGGAAAAAAAAGCAATCTGCATTCCGGAAAAAGAAAAGTTTGACATTATAATACTGGATCCACCTACATTCAGCAACTCTAAGTCCACACAGAATGTACTTGATATAAACAGAGACTGGCCTGAACTTGTAAAAAATGCAGTTTCTTTACTAAAACCAAACGGGATTCTTTACTTCAGCACAAACAGCACAAGACTTTCTTTTGATGAAAAGAAACTTCCAAAGAACACTGATTACAGCGACATAACGCTTCAGTCTATACCAAAAGATTTTGAAGGAACCAAATGCCACCGTTGCTGGAAAATCCAGTTGTTCTAGAAACGTACGGACAAAATAAGAGCGGTTCAAAGCCTTGATTCACACTTTAATATTTTCAAATCTAATAAAAAAAGCTGTCTGTTCAGACAGCTTTTTTAGCAAAATTATTTGTTTTCAGCCTTGATACCGTAACGCTTGTTAAAGCGATCAATACGACCTGCTGTATCAACAAGTTTCTGCTTACCAGTATAGAACGGATGGCATGCAGAACAAATTTCAACGTTGATATTTTCAACTGTTGAACGAGTTTCAATTACATTACCGCATACGCAAGTAATTTTTGTCATTTTGTATTCTGGATGAATACCCTTTTTCATTTTTGACTCCCACTGCAGTTGCCCGGTAACGCGGAGCACGAAAACGCCTCATTTCATTACCACAATCTGCAATATTGAAAATATAAGTGGATTAATAGTAACGAATTTTATAATTAATTTCAATACCAAAAATGCAGAACAAACCTAAGGAAGAAAGGTCTAGTCCTTACTCAGAAAGTTCAACTTGTAAGCGCGTAATCATAGTACTCTAGCTTACTTAATAATTCGCTGCAACCTAATTATACAACTTGCAGCTATAAAGATATCCCCCCCCACACACACACTAGATTTAGGAGACGCAAAATTCAAGCCCTTCCTTTCACCCCTTCCCTAAAAAACTAATCCGCAAGAACCCCATCGACAAGTTTTTCATAAAAAAAATACGCAGGAATTGTATGCAATTACGTTCGGAACATCAAACTGCCCTTCAAACAAAAACGATATCGTAATCGTTTATCTCAACATAAAATATGTCTTCAGAGCATTCACCAAAAGGCTCGTTAAAAGCGAACCCTTCAACTTGAAAAATTAAACTGCAATAAAAATCAGACTTCTTTAGAAGACAGATTTTACAGTCAAATCTTAAACTTATTGATCTCGTTCGTAACTTTACCGATGGAATCCTTATTATTACCTGACATTTCGTTTACAGCAGAAACAGAATTTGTAATTTCTGTAATTTCAGAAGAAATCTTATCCATACTATTTGAAATCTCAACAGAAACATGAGAAAGCTTTTCTATTTCTTCAAGAACATCCTGACCATCCTTATTCATTTCCGTAACGCCGCTCTTTACATTTGCAGTCCGAGTATTTATATCATGAATCACATTAAGAATCTGCTGACTTCCGGCATTCTGTTCATCCATTGCATTTTTTATAACCGATTCTTGCTGGAAAACTTCATGAGTATTGTTAAAAATCTTTTCAAATTGGTCTTTTATATCTTTTGAAGAAGACGAAACTTCGGCAATCAGATTTTTCAATCCTGTAAGGGCATCTGAAATCTTTTTTCCCTGAACATCAGAATCTTCAGCAAGCTTTCGGATTTCATCAGCAACTACAGAAAAACCTTTCCCCACTTCACCGGCATGACTCGCTTCAATAGCGGCATTCATAGCAAGAAGATTCGTCTGACTTGCAATATTAGAAATGACATTCGAAGCCTCCAGCAACCCGTCAGAGTCTTCAAAAATCTGATCAGTCAATTCAACCGTTTTCCGTACAACTTCCCGTCCCTTTTCTGCAGAATCCGTAAGATCTTTCACAGAAAGAGCATTTTTATCCAAAATATCTGAAACAGAACGTATATTTGCAACCATTTCCTCTATTGCAGAGGAACCAACAGATACGCTGTTTGCCTGCTCCTGAATATTCAAACCCAGCATCTCGATATTGCCGGAAATTTTCTTCATCTTATCCGATGTATTTTCAACATCTGTCTTTTGAAGCTCAATCTGATTCTTTATGATTACAACATTTTCATCAATTTTTTGTACGGCTGAAGTCGTTTCGCTCATATTTACAACCAGATTGGATGCGACAGAATCCATTACATAAGACTCTTTTTTTATTGAATCAATAAGAGATGCAATCTTTTCTATTGTTTTATTGAAATAAAAAGATAAATCAGAAAGCTCATCATTACCATTCAAGGGAAGTCTCTTCGTAAGATCACCATCACCTTCTGAAATATCTTTTAAAATTGAAACCGTAGATTTAAGAGGATACGTTATCTTCTTAGCAAGAAAAAACGCAACCATGATACTCAAAAATATAGAAATCAGTGCAACTATTACTATTACCGAAAGAATCACATTATTAGCCTTATTTACATACGACAAAGGGGCGGCAACAATGTAATCTAAAGCAACGTAAGAATTATCAGACGGAAAAGAAGAAAATTCATATTCAATTCCATTATATGAAGCAGTAAAATTAATTTTTTCACCATGATTAAAATCATTTAGTCTTACTATACCAAGAGAATCAATTTTCTTAAATTCAGCCCCCGAATCAAGCTGATTTAAAACCATATTTCCATTGCTATCAAGAATAATAAATGAAAGATCTGTATTATTTTTCTTAAAAGCTTTCATTAAGGAATCCAAATAATCAAATTTTATATCCGTTGCAATAACGCCCCTTGGATTCCCATTCGAATCATTGAAATATTTTGAAGCAACGATCGTCCTTCCCCCCAAAGCCGTTACATAAACATTCGAAATGAAAGTTTTTCCATTGTTATTTTTTGCATTTTTATACCAGGATCTAGTTCTTGCATCATAATTATTCGGACGCGGCTCGACAGGATATCTCAAATATGCACCATTTTCTTCAAGCGAGACAGAGATTCCCATAATTTCAGGTTTTTCATCCGTAAAAGTTTTTTCAAGCTCATAAACAGCCCTTTCATAAGTCCCGAATTTTTCTGGATTAACAGGAATTTTTCCACTTGGATCACTTTTATCAACATATGATGTTAAATTATTATCAGGACGTCTTATCAGTTCTATCTTTGAAAAAGAATTTGAAAAAGTATCAAAACTTTCAAAATAATTTTCAATCGCAACATCAACTTCCGAAATAATATTCATAAAGGAATTTTCAAAAGCTTCCTTATCAATTTTAGTCATTCTAGCATAAATAACTGTACCGAACGAAAGAAGAATAGTGACACTTGTTAAGGTAACTCCAAAAATTATCTTAAAAAAAACAGTAAACCTGATATTATTCATAAAGCAACCTCATATAGAAATTATACATCTTCAAGACCGACGCCTCTAAGATCATCGCCAGGGAGTTCTGCAACAAGCACGGCCTCTGGACCTACGAGTGATATAAACCATTCCAAGGGCCCCC
>JAFOSK010000084.1 GCA_017392945.1 Treponema sp. | reverse complement strand
CGGAACGAATGGATGCTTCCCTGTATTTTACAGGAGGCATCCATTTTGTTTTAACCTGTATTCGCTTGTTGTTATAATAATCTATATATTCTGCGATTGCTACAGAAAACTCTTCAAAAGATTTAAAATCCCTTTCATGACCATAATATAATTCATTCTTTATTCGACCAAAAAATGTTTCCATAATACAATTATCATAACAGTTTCCTTTACGGGACATAGATTGAATAATCCCATGTTTAGTCAGAGCTGTTCTATAATAAATATGTTGATACTGCCAGCCTTGGTCAGAATGAAAAATAAGACCTTCTAAAAATGGATATTTTTCAAATGCTATATCAAGCATACGTTTTATTTGATCTAAAGTAGGACTCCTAGATAAATCATAAGAAATTATTTCATTCGTATGCATATCCAAAATCGGAGATAAATAGCATTTTCCCCAGCTAAAATTAAACTGTGAAACATCTGTTGTCCATTTTTGAAAAGGTTTGCTTGTGGAAAAATCTCTGTTAATTATATTGTCTGCAACTTTTCCAACTTCACCTTTATAAGAATGGTATTTCTCTTTTGGACGCTTTCCAAGTAAGTTCATGGAATGCATGATTCGTTGAACACGTTTGTGATTTATATGATAACCACGATTTACAAGTTCTCTGTACACTCTACGAACGCCATATCTTTTCTTGTTTTCAACAAATATTTCTTCGATTATCCTAGCTAAACTCTTATTTTTCTCTAAAATAGCATCTTCTCTGCTAATTTCAAAATAATAAGTTGATTTAGACATATTCATGGCAATCAAGAGATATTTTAGTCTGAATCCTTCTTTTCTAAGTTCTTTGATAATCGCTGCCTTTTCGCCTTGAGTAGCGCAGCCTGCTTTTCTTCTCTCAAGGCAATCTCTTTTTTTATTACTTCATTCTCCGCTTTGATATATTCATTTTCAGCTCTTAAACGAATAAGTTCTTCTCGTTCTGATTCACTAAGCGGTTTTTTCTGACTGCATGCTTTTTTCATTTCAGGATACTTCCTTGGTCGACCTATAGTAAGGTTCTCCAAGCCATCATATCCTTTAGTTTTATATTTTTTAACCCACTGACATAACTGACCTGAATCTATTCCAACATTACATGAAACTTCTTTTATTGAATTACCAGCAAGAACTTGTGCCACGAGCTCATAACGTTCTGAAGCGCTCCATTGTTTTTTCTTCGTTTTTGTTTTCAATGCCCATGGTCCATTGGCATCCTCTAGCTTTTTCCATCTTCGAATCATCTTATGGAAATCTTCTGGATTTTTGAAATGTTCTGGAGTTTCTGGCCAAAGACCTTGTCTGTACATTTCAACGCATTGTCTTTTGTACTCATACGAGTAGTGTTGATGCATAAAAATACCCCCTTTCTGTTTGTCCAGAAAAGGGGGTACATATCACTCGCGCGGGGCTTTTTTTTTGCTGTTTTCATTGTCGTTTTATTTGACTGTCACGATTTTGTTACACAAAATCGCTCCGCGCGGCTCTGCCAGCATCGCCGCAGGTATTCCAACGAAAACAGCTACACAGAACAGACATTTTCGGGAAGAAGCTTGCGAGTGACGCAGCAACCGCCGAAAATGCCGAGCGCCCCTGCGCGAAGGGGTAAGAACTATCAAATACTTTGCTGATTCGCCAGCCGCGAGAGCGGCGTGTTAAATAATTTCCTTGCAGAAAACGGCGCGAAGCGACGTATCCGCCAGCCGCGAAAACGGCGAGTTAAATAACTTCTATGTAGAAAACTTAGTGAAGCAACGTAAAATATATGTCCGAACTGTATAGAAAGCTCTGGACAGATTCTTTTGTTTTACATACAAAATTATTGGGGCTTTTTTTTGATGCAGAGCTACCCTTGAATCAAAGATAAATAAATGTAAAAATAGACAAGAATCTTTTTCTTAGAAATTAAAGATGATTGGATCAATGGAAAAAAATCAAAGGAATTCAAATATCGAAATTCTGCGAATAATTGGAATGATGTGCATAATCATGCAGCATGCGCTTTCTTTAGGTGTATACTTCGATTCTATGCCGGAGATTACTCATAACGTAATATTTTTTCAGGCTTTTACAGGGTGTATAGGCTGGCTTGGAAATATGCTTTTTATAATTATCTCCGGCTATTTTTTGTATGATTCTAAGTTTTCTTTGAAGAAAATTTTAAAACTTTGGGCAGAACTATTTTTTTATTCTGTCGGAATTTCGCTTATAATTTATTTCTTCAATATTCAGATTTACGGAGTCGCGGGTTCGGGGTTTTGTCTTACAAGGCTTGTTGAAAAACGTTATCTTAAGATCTCAGAACTTCTGTATTCGTTCCTACCGTTCTGTACTGCACAAAACTGGTTTGCTACAAAATATATTGTTTTCTTGTTTTTTGTTCCATTTCTAAATGTGATGATTTCTTCTTTGAGCCGTTCATGGCACAAAATACTTATAATTCTTTGTTTTATAATTTTTCATGTATTTCCTTTAATATCGTATTTTGATGTTTATGTTCCGAATGATTATACGGCTTTTTTTCTGCTTTTTTTTGTTGGCTCTTATATGCGCAAGTATGAAGATTTTTTGCATAAAGCAGGCAGTGTTACTTTTATCGTTTTTGGGTCAGCTGGTATTGCTGTTTACATTGCAT
>JAFOSK010000083.1 GCA_017392945.1 Treponema sp. | reverse complement strand
TTCTGCGTTGGTAGTTTCAATTTTTATATTTTTATCAAGAATTGCCTTCATCGAATTGTGATTCCGGCGTGTTAATTTCATTGTAATTATGAATACAAACAGAAATTCAATGGAATAGCCTACGCAGAATGCAATAAAATCATGGGAAATTGAAATATATGCCATTTTTTCGGCATATCGGTTCACTGATTTTACGAACAGAGAGGCTACCATTGTGAGATAGCAGATGACGCTCATTGTGAGCGTTATTTTTGTGTTGTAGTAAAGACAGCTTAAGAATATTACTAATGCGTATGAAATGTAAATCCCAATGTGCGGGTTGGTCCCTAAAATTCCCAGCATAATTGCGGAAAATCCCATCCCGAAATACATTGCGATTACTTGAATTGTATCAAATGCTTTCGGAAATTTATTTTTAAATCGAATGCTTCCGAATGCAAATACAAGTATCGTTTGAAGAATACAAAAACTTGTTGTCAGTATTGCTGTAAAGAGACAGAAACCGGAGGTTATATCAAAAATTCCTTTTTTGGAAAGAATATGGAATAGAGGTGCCAGGATTAATGTGAAGTAAAGAACTTTTGCGACAAGCCTGTTTACATATGCAATGTTATCTGAGAAGAAGCTGTTATTATTAAAATCCATTTCGACCTTATTTCAAAAAAAGAAGCTGTCTAATAAGTCTATTCATTATACTTTTTAGACAGCTGTTCATGTCATTTATTCTGAGAGAGTATATTCTTTCAAAATAAAATTATTTTACAGGGAAGACCTTCTTAAATTCTTCAAGAAGCTGTGCAGTTTCTATCGCAGAATCAAAGTTATGGATATTTCCTTTGTCGTTGTAAAATTTTATGAGAGGTTCTGTCTGTTCGCGGTATACTTCCATGCGATGAAGAATCGATTCCTGCTTGTCATCATCACGCTGGTAGATTTCTCCGCCACATTTATCGCATACACCTTCCTTTTTAGGAGGAAGAGTAAGGACATTGTAGTTTGCACCACAGGAACGGCAGACTCGTCTTGTAGAAAGACGTTTGATTACGAGCTCATCTGCGGCCTGGAAGTTTACTACTGCAACATCAGGGCAAATTGATACGAACATTTCTGCCTGTGGGATTGTGCGTGGAAAACCATCAAGAATGAATCCATTTTTACAATCCGGCTGGCTGATTCTATCTTTTACAAGCTCACATGTAAGGTCATCGCTTACTAAAGAACCTGAATCTATTATTGCCTTTACTTTGATTCCAAGCGGTGTCTGATTCTTAATGTTTGCACGGAAAATATCACCTGTTGAAATATGAGGGATTTTGTAGTCTTCTGCTACTTTTACTGCAAGAGAGCCTTTTCCAGCTCCTGGTGGTCCCAAAAAAATAAAGTTCATTATTACCTCGTTAGTTGTGTTTTATTAACATATTGTAACATAGATTTTGTGTTTTGCAAAATTGAAAATAACTGTTATACAAAAAATTGACATTAAGGCGGGGATTGAGTGGAAAGGGCGGGCATCAGAAAAAAAAGCGTATTGCATCCAGCTTGTAATGCTGCTTTCTGCCGGCGTATTTGCCTTGATTGCTTGCAGAAAGAACGGTTAGAATTTATCAGGCATGGAATTTCTTATATCTAAGCGTCGTTCTGCAAGAAATTGTTTTCCGTTCCTTTTATAGGCAGTAAGTTTTTTGCCTTTCTGCTTTGCGATGTACATGTTTTCATCCGCTTCTTTTTTGCAGTTCGGTGTTTCAAAGCCGAGTCCGAGACTTGCAGTTACATGAACATCATTGCGCCATTTTAATAATGAGATTTCGGTTCGTATATGTTCGCAAAAACGTACGGCATGGTCAATGTCAAAATTCTCCAGCATTATGACCATTTCTTCCCCACCGTAACGGTAGCATCGTATGTTTTTCGTTTCTTATAAGAAGAGAGGAATCTCCTTTTAGAACTTCGTCTCCGAAGTCATGGCCGTATGTGTCATTCAATTTTTTAAGTTATCGATGTCTATCATTATTGCAGAGTATTTGCGTTCTGAAGCTGCGAATTTTTCAAGGCGTATGTTCAAAGCCCTTCGGTTCTTTAGTTTTGTAAGACCGTCTATCTGTGTTTCTGAATAGATACTAAGTATAAGAAGCAGCAATATTTCGAAACTTGAGATTATAATGAAAAGACTGTTTAATATGCGTAATTTTAGTTTTCTGTCCTCATTTGTCTGCCGGAGTTTTTCAATTATTCCGTCAAGTTTTTTACCTGTAAGAGACGTGTAGTTTTTCAGAAATGTCTGTGCGATCGAGTCTGCATCGAATGCAAGTTCCGTAAACAGCTGTTCTTTTTCATGAACCATGTCGGATGGTAGAGCAAACATGACTTCCTTTGAAAGGGTTGCTTTCTTTGTTATAAAATTGACTTTTCTTGCGGCTTTTCCATATTCCCGGTTGAATTCAAGTGCTTGCTTGTAATCTTTATTTATTAGAGCCCATTTTGTTTTTACCAGAAAAACAGGAAGAAGAAAATCATATACGGTTATGTGAGAAAGTTCTTCGTCCTTGTTAAAATATTTTTCGTAAACTTCCGAAGCAAGCCTGTAGGCATCCTCTGTCTTTCCTTGCATGAGCTTGATATACGCTTTGAATGCAAGCGCCCGCCGCAAAGGATGAGTTTCTTGCTTTGGATCCGTCTCTTTGATGATTTCTGCATCTTTTTCCATCTGAAGCTCGGTTTTTATTGCGTCTTCAAAGTCGCTTTCATAGATAAGAAATCTTCCGTATGTATGCAGAGCTTGGCTTCTGATTACAGGATCCTGTATCTTATAGAAATTCTTAAGATGCCGTGCCGTAAGAATCATCTCATAGCCAGATTGATCTGCTCCTATTTCCAGGTAATATTGTGCAAGATGTGAATACAAATAGATTTGCTGTTCGGTGTCATTGCATAGTTCATTGTAAAAAAAGTGAATGACCGTCTGTTTCCAGATATTCCGGCATTTGGTTTTGCTGGAAGAGATATGCTGAAAGTTCATTGTAAAGGCCGGCCCTTTGATTGTTGTTAAGAGAATTTGAATTAAGAAGATACTTTATTTCTGAGGCATAGTCTGTTTTTGGATCATATTTTGCCATTTCTAATGTTCTTGAAATGAATTTTTGTTTTTTTTTGCATTCTGAATCTTAAGAACGGATTTTGAACCGGCGAGAACTAAAAAATTAAAAATAAGTATCTATATTATCAGTCGTTTAATGTTCATATTTATATTTTAACTCTTAAATTCCAATAATGAAAAATAAATAATCGGTCCGTCCGTACGGAAATGTGCATCGGGCTTGCTGGGGCTTACGCAGGCTTATTTTTTAGAACTTTTGGAAGTTCATATACGTCGCAGACTCCGCTTACAAGGATGCCGCCCATGCCCATTTCCAAAGGCAGCGCAATGTCCATGTCGTAGCGGTCGCCTACGGCAAGACACTCTTCCGGACGGGAATTCGTAAGGGAGAGGGCTTTTTCAAATGGTTCCTGGGCAGGCTTTGATTTTCCGCACGTATCAAGCCCTACTATTTCTGGAATAAGATCAGAGATTCCTATTGCCTCAAGGGTTTTTCTGGCAGGAAGAACAGGGTTGTTTGTTACGCATATCAGCCTGTAATCTTTGCTCAGTTCTTCTAGAACGCTTATAAGTCGTTCATCCTTAGAAAGAAAATCTGCCGGCTCCAGCAGAGATCTTCTCATTTCTACGCTTTCTTCTATTGTAACCCCGAAATGCGTGAATGCGTTTCCTAAGCTGATTTTTTTACCGCCGTGTTCTGCAGACCATTTTTTTCTGAACTGACTTATTTTATTGCGGGCGGCGGAAGCTGTAATTCCCTGTTTTTTTGCCCAGAAACGGATCTGCGAGTCTACCTGTTCAAATGCATAGGCGGCGCTTGTGTACAGAGTGGAATCTATGTCAAAGATTATTGTTTTTAGGTTTTTCGGAATCTTATAAATCTTAGCGGCGGTAGAGTTTTTTTTCCGTGGAAAAAAAACAGTTCTTTCCTTTACTAAGGCTGCGGCAGCTTCTTGAATCGTCCTGTATTTTTTTAGTCCAAAAAAGGCGAGTGCTGCATCCCCTATGAGTTCTGCGTCCGGGATTGCCGTTACCGCTATTTTTATGTCTGTTCCGTCTGCCTTTTCTTGAATCCAGCGTGAATTCTTTGCCTGACCACCTGTTAAAGTCATTTTATCAGATATTGTCAGGGAGTTTTCCCGGGCAGTTTTCCGTATAAGTTCAATTCCTTCCGAAACTTTACCGCGCACTTCGCTTATTACGCGCCAGCCTTCGCTATTCTTATCGTTAAAGGCGTAATCTGTAATTTCTTCGTAGGAATATTCTCGTCCTTCAAGTGCGCTTATTTCTGCCCGGAACGTGTCCAAGAGGCTTCCGCTTTGCGGAATTATTACAGAAATATTCCATAAGCCATTGATTACACTTGGCAGTGTTCGTAGACCATCAGAATGAATCGGGGAGTCAACACAGAAGTTTATGCCCTCGCTGCTTCCTGCCCTGTCACAGATTTTTCCTGCAGAAAGAGTGTTCGTTCCGACCAGCGCGGCTATAAAGTCAGGACCGCCGCAGAACACTGGAATTGTTTTTGAAAGTCCAAGGCGTTTTGTATATTCAGGAGTGATTAAGCCTGCGTTGAATGCTGGCGGCACAAACTCCGGAAGTTTTTTACTTTCTATTCCGTATTCTGAAAGCGATTCTGCTGTCCAATACGCGTCTTTGTAACGTTCTTCAGGAAGTATGGTAACGGCATTTTTTGTAAGCACATGAATCAGAAATTCAGGACCTGAAAAAATATATTCTGAAGCGTTCCATTCGTCCGGGAACATTTTTTTGAATGCAGCAAGCCGGGGAATAAAGATTGATTTTGAACCTGAAATTTCAATAGCAGTTTCTTCAGGAATTGATGCATTCCATAAAAGCGTGCGTCCGTTTTTAGAAACCAATGTCGGACCGTTCCCTGAAATACATAACCCTGCAATTTCAACGTCTTTTTTGGAAACTGAAAGTTCGTTTAGAATATATAACGTTCCATTTTGCAAAGCCTGCAGCCATTGGTTTGCTATATATGAGGTATTGGAGCTGTTCAGATGCTGAGTGCAAAAAGAAACGACCCCGCCTGTCTCTGTGATAAGAGCCATTTTCAGCGAAGTCGTTCCTATATCGGTACTAAGAATGCCCTGCAATGTTACTCTTTTTCAGCTGCGCTCTTGTCGCCGCTTTCCTGCTGTGCCTTTACGATTTTTTCTATGATCGTGCGGTTATCAAGCAGGTCACCGATAGACTGGTTATGGTGAATGCGTGTGATTACGTTTGCAAACAGACCAGATACATCAGTTGAAATGTACCATTCTTTCTTAAGGAGTTCTTCGTGATAAACAGCGTTGGTTCCGATTACACGGTAGAACAATCCCTGTTTGTAGGCTTCATCAAAAAGTTCGATGGCATTTCCTGTAAAGAACGGAAGACTGATTGCTGCGATTACCTTTGTAGCTCCGTTATCTTTAAGGAATGACATTGCCTTAAGCAAAGTTCCTCCGGTTCCGAGCATATCGTCTGCAAGGAAGGCAACTTTACCTTTTACGTCTCCAAGGAGCTTTACGCTCTTGATGTTTGTATCCTTAGCGTTCTGAGTGACTACGGAGTAGTCGCGTTCCTTGTAGATCATTGCCAAAGGAAGCTTAAGTCCAGAAGCATAAAATTTATTTCTGTCGATTGCACCAGTGTCAGGAGAAACAACCACAATGTCTTCTGTCTGACCTGTAAAGTCCACGATTTTACCCAATTCGCGGATAATCTGGTAGCTTGCATGAAGGTTTTCAAGATTGATTGAACTGAATGCATTTACGATTTCCCGGCTGTGGATATCAAGTGTGATGATGCGTGAAACGCCGAGCATTTCATAAACGTGTCCGAGCATTGCTGCTGTAAGACCTTCCCGTCCCTTCTTTTTGTGCTGTCGGCTGTAAGGATAAACAGGAACAACCAATGTGATGTTTGCTGCACCTGCTTGACGAACAGCATCGATTGTGTTCAAAAGACACATAAGATGGTCGTTTACAGAAAGAGAAAGCTGGTTCTTTCCGCCGTTCAAGCTGAGAACTTCGTGATTTTCAACGTCCTGAAAGATAAAAATATCTTTTCCACGGATAGATTCGTTGATTTCAGTCTTGAATTCTCCGTTTGCAAAGTAAGTGAATGTTGTGTCTACTTTGAAAACCGGAGCACGGTACTTGTCTGTTGCGCCTCTGATAACAAGGTTGGATGTTTCAAGATCATTTCTAAGATTGATGTCGCGGACGAGTTCTTCTTTAGAAAGATCATAGCGCTTTGCGATGGCATCGTTTTTGAGAGTAAAACGATGTTTGTACATGTGTTTCAAATGAGTGATTACTGCATCTGCAAAGGCTGCACCGCCAGGGCATGCAATAATCGCAAGTTCAGTTGGTTCTGAATATGGCATTTTCAAAAAACCTCTTTATATATGTGGAAGGTAACGTAATATTATCATTTTTAGAATGTCATTTCAATGTTGAATCAGTAATTCCTTATTATAAATTTTTCTGAAAATCGGAGTACCGTTTTTTAACGCATGAAGATATAAACGTTGTACGCTGCAAATAAAATCAGCATAAAAAGGCCTGTTGTCCTTCCTAATTGAAGCTTAGGCTTTGCGCATATCCATACAACTGTGCTGAATGCAATCAGTATGAGAGAATCAGCAATTATGTTTGGATCTACGTTTGCCATAGGAGAGATTGTTGCAGAAAGACCGAGAATGAAAAGAATGTTAAAAATATTGGAACCAACTACGTTTCCGATTGCTATATCGTTTTCGCCTTTTTTTGCGGCTATAAGGCTTGTTACAAGTTCTGGCAGCGATGTTCCGAATGCTACTACTGTAAGACCGATCAAAGTATCACTCATTCCGGCTGCTGCGGCAATAGAAGATGCGCTTTTTACAACCATTTGCCCGCCCGCAATTACTCCTGCAAGTCCTGTCACTGAAAGTACAATGCTTTTCCATAGAGGAGTCTTTTCGGATTCTTCATTGCTTTCTTCCTGCCGGTTTGCAAGGCTGTAGCTTACCGTTGAATACATGAATATCGAAAACAGCACAAGAAGTATTATTCCGTCTCCCCGGCTGAGCGTCAGATTTGTTGAGCCGGAAAGAAATGTGTCTGCCATTAAAGTAAGAAGGGCAACCGTTATGAGTATTGAAAAAGGAAAGTCTTTATTAAGAAGTGATTTTCCTACTGGAATCGGTGAAATAAGGGCTGTTGCTCCTGCTACGAGCATAAGGTTTACTATATTTGAGCCGACAACGTTTCCTATGGCAATGCCGTTTATACCCTTTAATGCGGAAGTAAGGCTTACCGCAAGTTCCGGAAGGCTTGTTCCAAACGAAACGATTGTAAGTCCTATTACAATGGAAGGAATTTGGAAGATTCTGGCGATTCCGGAACTTCCGTCAACAAAAAAATCTGCTCCTTTTACCAGGAGTAAAAAACCGATCAATAAAATTGCTATCTGAATTGCTATCTGAATGAATGTCATGTTTAAGATGATATTGAATTGCAAGAAAAAAGTCTCTTGGATATATGTTAATTTTTAGAAATAATTCGAATGCAGGGAATTTAAAAAACGGCTTTTTGACAGAATTTTCTTTTCAATGAGTATATTTTTTTTGCAATTTCAGACTATCTAAGTTGAATTTATCAACCCCTGTATTTGTCCTGGACGAAATATATATTGAACTATGCGCTAAAATTAAAAAGAATTCCAGCCTCTGCCTTTGCACCTGCGGCATAAGGAGTGTTTTCTGCGGCCTTTATGGCCTGTTTAATTTGAGTCTGATAGTTTTCAATAAGAGAATCTATTTGTTCTGGTGTTGCATTTTTTACAGCTGCAGGTTGTTTTCCGCTCTTGATTGAAGAAAGATGATCGATCATCGCGTTAAGGATCTGGATTTTAGAAACGGACACCCCGTTTTGCCCCTTGTTTGCAACAAAACCAGAAACGTGCTCAAAATGAGAATAGAGGACTGCATTCTTGTTTACGGGAACATAAATTTTATTTGAAGAGGCTGCACTGCTGAAACCTGCATTTAATGAAATTGACATACAAACCTCCTGTAAAGAATCAGTTTTATTCCGCTGAATTTCTAATCTCAATTTTATAATCGGAAGTCTGTGTGAATAGTTTAGAAAATAATGCAGATTATTTTGACATAAAACGCAGTTTTGTAATTTCGGTCTAATGAATAATAGAACTAGTAGCTTAGTTTTTTTAGTTCAGCATAGCGTTCTTCAATTGAAGAAATGTTCTTTCCTGGTATGGATGCAACTGATTCTTCAATGTATGGGAAGATGACCCGTTTTTTTGTACGATCCCAATCAGAAGGTTTTCGTGCAAAAACGTGGAAAGAATCAGAGTCAGGGATATTCGAAAGAAGTCTTGTGTAATGAACAGGAAGAATGTGTTCGTTTACAGTTTTGATTGTTGAAAATCCTCCCGCAATTCCAAATTTCATGTTATCCAGGTTC
>JAFOSK010000082.1 GCA_017392945.1 Treponema sp. | reverse complement strand
TTTCTTTTTTTGGGGTTTCTTGCTTTGTTTTTACAGCTTTGTTTTTTGTATTCAGTGGTGTCCTGGCCTTTTTTCTAAAGGATGATTCAAATTCATACAGCAGGGTTTTAAGGCATGAGTTTTATGAGCAGGATAATATTGATTATCTGCTTTGTGGTGCATCTCATGTATCGCATGGACTTGATACTCGCATTGCGGATAAAGCATTTGAAAAAAATGTTTTTAATACAGGGACTCCTGCACAGCAGGTTGACGGAACAGTTGCTATTCTTAAGCAGGCTGTAAAGCTTTATAAAATCGAAAAAGTTTTTTTTGAAATGGATCCTGGAATTATCTGTTCGTTTGGCTTCAAGGAACGGCTGGGACATACAGCAGACTATATCGCAATGGATTTTTTAAAAGATCCAAAAATTAAATTTAATTATATGCTAAGGCTCAGCACGCCTAAGTACTATCTTAATTCAATTCTTCCGATTGGAAAAGATAAGCTTATGGATTTAAACCCAAAAAAAATCATCGGAAAAATCAAATCGGTTCTTAGCGGAAAATATTTTAAGTATGAATTTGGCGATGATAAATCTGCTTATGCAGGGAAAGGTTGCGTTCTTGACAAGGACTATGTTCCTGCCGGGACTTTTTCTTCGGATTTTTGGGATCTGCCGATAATTGTAGAAAAAATTCATCCTGATATAATAAATGCCATGACTGAGTTAGCGGATATTTGCAAGGAAAATAATATTCAGCTTGTATTTTATTCAATGCCGGCTACGGATTTCTATCTTTCAATGCGGAAAAATTACGATGAATATATAGAATTCTGCCGCGATTTTGCAGAGAAAAACGGCTGCCCGTATTATGATTTTAACCTTTGTCGTGAACAATATCTTTCTCTTAATGACGAAGACTTCAGTGATGATAATCATTTGAATTATCGAGGAGTAGAAAAATTTACGAATATTTTCTGTGATTTTTTTACGGGCAAAATTTCAGAAAGGGAACTTTTCTTTGATTCTTATAATCAGAAATTGACGGTTATGGACGACAGAATATTTGGTCTTGTGCTTACTGCGGCAGATGATTGTAAATCTTTTACAATTAATCCGGTTTCCAGTAATGTGGAACCGGAAAAAATAACTTACGATATTTATATCCGCAATGGTAATGATTATGCTCCTCTGTTTATTGGTACTTCAGATCCTGTTGTAAAGTTCCCTGCTACGGGACTCTTGCAGTTCAGAATTATATCTTACGTCGATGGAAATCTAAACAATATTGTTGAAAAATCTTATTTTTCTTTTTAGGGGATTGTGATGAATTTAGTGTCTTTTACTTTTGCAGGATTTCTTCTTGTTTCATTGGTCATATATTATTTGTGTCCTAAGAAGTTTCAGTGGATCTGTCTTCTTGCTTCCAATTTGTTTTTTTATGCGTGCAGCGGAATTGGAAATTTTATATTTATTTTGACAAGTTCTGCGGTTACTTTTTATGGAGCTCAGATTGTAGCAGGGTTTAACGATGGTTTAAAATCTAAAAAGGCAGAGCTTCCTAAGGATGAATTCAAGGCAGAAAAGCAGCGCGTTCAGAATAAAAAACGCCTGATTCTTGTTCTTATGCTTACTGTGAATATTGGCATTCTTGTATTCCTTAAGTATATAAATGTTCTATTGATTCATAGGACATTATTTATGCCGTTGGCAATTTCTTACTATACGCTGCAGACGATTGCTTACTTTATGGATGTCTATAATTCAAAATACGCACGTGAAACCAATTTCATACGCTATTTTTCATTTGTTTCTTTTTTTCCTCAGCTTATAATGGGGCCAATAAACCGTTATAACAGTCTAGGCGCTCAGATGAAGGAAGAACATCCTTTTGATCGCGAGAATATTAAGCATGGAGTTATGCTTATTCTGTATGGCACAATGAAAAAGTATGTGATTGCAAACCTGCTTTATTGGCGTGTTGTAAGTGCCCTTGATCAGCCTAACACTGCGCTCCCGGGATGCATAATTGTTGCCGGCGTGCTTATGTATGCGGTGTATCAGTATGCAGATTTCTCTGGCGGCGTTGATATGGTGCTGGGAATTGCAGAACTGTTCGGCCTAAAAATGCAGCCTAACTTCAGACAGCCGTATTTTTCTACAAGTCTGTCAAATTTCTGGCAGCGCTGGCATATAAGCTTGGGCGGCTGGATGCGCGATTACGTTTTCTATCCGTTTGCGCTTACAAAGACCATGCAGGATTTCAGCAAATGGTGCAATTCACATTTCGGAAAGCATTTTGCCCGCGTTCTTCCGGCATGTATCGCAAATATCATTGTTTTTATTCTTGTTGGTGTCTGGCATGGTCCGGAACTGCATTTTTTTGTATGGGGACTTTATAACGGACTTGTGATTGCATTAAGCGATCTCTTTTCTCCTCTTTTTGAAAAGTTGAATGTTATCCTTCATATAAATGTAAAAAGCAGAGGGATGCATGTTTTCCGCGTTATACGAACCTTTGTTATTGTAAATATCGGCTGGTATTTTGATCACATTGTAGATGTAAGGAAATCTTTCATCTACTTGAAAAATACTTTTACGGATTTTGGGAATCCGCTTGTAATTATGAACCGCTCTTATCTGCTGTCCGTATTCGGTCACATTTCGCATTTTCAGTCGCAGATCATTCTTGTTGCGCTAGGATGTGCGATTGTATTTACAGTCAGCCTTCTTAAGGAAAACAATATTGACGTATATGGCGAAATTCAAAAGAAAAATATTGCAGTGCGCTGGCTGACTTATTATGTTCTGCTTGCGCTTGTAATACTGTCATTTTCTTTTTCAATTGGAGACGCAGGCTTTATGTACGCTCAGTATTAAATTTGAGTTAAGAAGAATGCCGTGTCCGGTTTGTATATATCTTGGACGGTGTTATTTTAGTTCGTCCTCAAGTTCTTCTTTATGGAGCGGCTTATTGTCATCATAGGCGCGGTGGTTCTTTTCAATTTCTTCAAAAGACCAGATGCGCCCTTTGTTCATTCCGGGACATTCTTTTGCGCAGTCATTCCAAGTTTTTTCGTCTTCGATCATCCATGACCAGAAAGGGTAGGTGGAGCATTGAACCGGACGGGCTTCGTATGCAGAACAACCTTTGTTCCATAGAATGCAGTCAAAATTTTTCTGTTCTTTTAGTGCCAGAACTTTTGTGCCGTAGTAATAATCCGCCCAACGGCAATATTTTTCAACGAATTCTTTTACGCTCAGTTTAAAAAAATCGCATAGCGCAGTAAGATCCCGTCGGGACAGGTATACAAATCCAGGTGAATGTCCGCAGCAGAAGGAGCATCTCTGACATTCAAACTGAAGTCCGTTTTTATAAAAAAGTTTTTTATTTTCCATAAAATATTCGTCTGATTATATAGATTGCTGAAAATAAACTCAATATAGCAACTTAAAACCATTGATGTCAATTTTGAGATTATACATAAAAAACAAAAGGAAGAAGAAAAAAAAATTTTAAGACACTCATTTGAGATGCCGTTATAGCGGCAAACTGTATTGTTCCAAGGCACGAATATGTGTGGCACAGCATGCCGGCGTGCGGTTTTGAAAACCGTTGTTTCAACTGTTAGCTTTTTTGCATGCAAATTATTTAAAAATTAATTTTCCTGATTTTTAGTATACGTTTTTTTTCAAAGTGCTTGTTGAGTCCATGTTCAAAGTGATAGAATCAAATGATATGAAGACTAACCAAATAAACATGACAGAAGGTGCTATTTTTTCAAAGCTCATGAGCTTTTCTATCCCTCTGATTTTGACAGGTCTTCTTCAGCTTTTATTTACTGCTGCTGACACAGTTGTGGTTGGCCGCTTTGCCGGTTACGATTCCTTGGCGGCAGTAGGAGCAACCAATGCACTGGTAAATCTGCTGATAAATCTGTTTGTAGGTCTCAGTATAGGCGCAAACGTTGTTGCAGCAAATTATTATGGCTCAGGACAAAAAGAACGGCTTTCTCAAACGCTTCATACAGCTATGCTGTTGAGTGTTTATAGCGGTATTGCACTTACGGTTATAGGCGTTGTATGCGCAAAACAAATTTTGCAGCTTATGAATGCGCCGGAACAGGTTCTTGTGCTTTCAACTTTGTATCTTCAGATATATTTTGGCGGTATAATTGCTACAATGATCTATAACTTTGGGGCTGCGCTTTTAAGAGCTAAGGGCGACACGAAAAGAGCTTTATATATTCTTTTTTCCGCCGGATTTATAAACGTTATTCTGAATCTAATTTTTGTAATACTATTCAAGATGGGGGTTGCCGGAGTTGCTTTTGCTACTGTTATATCGCAGTGTTTTGCGGCAGTCTGTATTGTGGTTCTTCTTACAAGGGAAAATGATGAATTTAAGCTGGATTTAAAAAAGCTCCGTATAGACCGCGAGATTTTTATAAAAATCGTAAAGATCGGAGTTCCGGCCGGTGTTCAGGGAATAATATTTTCATTTTCAAATATAATAATCCAGTCGTCAGTAAATTCTTTTGGTGCTGTTACGATAGCCGGAAATTCTGCTGCTCAGAGTCTTGAAGGATTTGTTTATATTGCCATGAACTGCTGTGCACAGGGAACTTTGACTTTTGCTTCTCAGAATATTGGTGCAGGCAGAATTGACCGTGTAAAGAAAATGGCTGTCCGTGCAGAAGCCTTTGAACTTTTGCTTGGTATTGTTCTTGGAAATCTCGTTGTGTTTGCAGGACCGTTTCTTTTAAGCTTTTATTCAAAAAGTGATCTGGTGATTGCTGCCGGAATGGAACGTCTTAAAATAATCTGCACAATATATTGTCTTTGCGGAATTATGGATTGCCTTGCTAATATAATTCGAGGAATGGGGCACAGTCTTGTTCCGATGCTTATAACGCTTACAGGAGTGTGTGGTTCAAGGATTATATGGCTATTTACGATTTTTAGAATTGAAAAATTTCACACATGTACAACGATTTATCTTTCTTATCCGATATCGTGGATTATTGCGATTGTATGTCTTTTTATAAGCCTTCTGTCAATCTTTCGTAAAGATTTTCCACATTCTCAGACCATTTGTAGCGACTAGGCGGAAAAGATTCCCGTACTTCTGCAAGTGAATTTCCGCCCGGCTTTTTTGTTCCGTCATTGAATTCAACGTAGAAAATACCGGTTTCTCCGTTCTGTATGTCCGTGATGATTTTTTTACTCGGTCTTCCGCCTTTTTTTCCGTTTTCCCGGACAGCTTTTTTCTTTTTTGCAGTGCTTCTCTGTCCGCCGCTTTTTTGACCGAAGTACATAAATGCAATGCTTTGGTCTATTTTGTCCCCGGCATCATGCAGCCGATCTACACAATCTATGATGCGCTCCTTGTTTTTTTGTTGTGAAGCCGTATTCATGCCTTCAGAGATTTCCTTCAGCTCGGAACAGATCTTTGCTATTAATTCGCGGGTTTCCCGCAAAGTCGGAGTCATGTTCATGGTTTTATCATAACCTAAGTAGTTAGATTTGAAAAGATCTGCGTTGTTGAAATGAGATTTAGAATTCTTTTGTTACCGTAAATAGAATAAGGTCTTGATTCCCAGTATTTGTAATGCTATGTGAAGAATCTTTGGGACAGTATATACACATTCCTTTTGAAAAATATTCTTCAACACCATCGCAAATCTGTTTTCCTTCTCCGGAAATTATGAAATTTGTTTCGCTGCTGTTAAAAAGAACGTGTCTTCCGATTGAACATTCAGGTGGAATCCTTCTATACATGATTTTGCTTTCTGGGCTCATCATCATTTTAGCAAATATAGTGCCTTCACCGTTGTTCATGTGCTGTAATGGTATTTCTGAAAGTTCATTAAAATTAATAACCATAGGAATTCCTTTGTCCTATAATTTGTATGAAAAAAGAGACTGAAACTGTTAAATAATTAAAGCAGTTCCAGTCTCCTTATATCAAATGTTAATTCTTAATAGATTTTCCAACCATCTGAGCTGATTTTTCCAGCCATTCAAGACAAGATTCATATTCTCCTGAACGAATCTTTCCCAGTGCATAGGTGCTTTTCAAGTGTTCTGCAAGTTTTGCGTAATCCTGATTGTCAACCAATGTGTCAAAATCTGGTTTGTTTAGACCGAATTTAGTATGCATAACGTGCCTCCAATGATGTATATAATAGGGATTCAAAAACAATCTGCTTCAAATCCTTATATCTAGAGTATACGATGATTTTAAAAAAAAAGCGAAGAAATTCTTCAATTATTAGTGTCTTTTCTTATAAAAAATTGCAATATATGGGATAAGAAGGCTGGCTGTGCGGAAAAGTTTTGATTTAATATGGCATTTATGCATAGAAAAATTCGGGTAAGGCAATCTGAGTAAAACTGAAAAAAATTTTTAATAATTTGTAAAAAAATTTTCTTTTTGGTAAGAGAACTGTTATACTTTACGTACATAAAATTTATTTTTATGAATCGGAGCCTATAAGTTGTCATTTATATTGACGAGGGGAAATCTTTCTTAATGGAATGTCAAAATAATACAGCTTCTCTTTGGAGAAGAAAAAATATTATACGAAGATTTCTCTTTTCGGTTGTCCTTTTGACAGCCAGTTCTAGCAATGTCTTTGCGGAAAGAACAATAAAATTTCTGAATGATTATATTTCGCGCGTATGGACTTCTAAGGACGGACTTCCTGGCAATACAATAACGGATGTAATCCAGTCAAAAGAAGGCTATTTATTAATAGGTACTTATGAAGGCCTTGTACGTTTTGACGGTGTAAAGATTGTTACCTTGAACAGAAATTATGATTCTTTATTCGATTTTGTAAGTGCGCGTGCTATGTATCAGGCTCCAAATGGAGAACTGTGGGTTGGTTCAAATGATAACGGTCTATGTATCTTGCGCGATAACTGGGATAGTATAAAGCTTACCATTGCCGATGGGCTTCCTAATAATTCAATAAGGGATATTTGTTCTGATAAAAATGGAAATGTATGGATCGGGACGGCTTCCGGTGTTGCTTATGTTACCCCGGATTATAAAGTCTGTATTCCCGCAGGGATGAACGATTTTCCAAAGCAAAACAGTTACCTAATAAAGCATATTTTTTGTGATGCAGATGGAAAAATTTGGATTACAACCGGAGATGAAAATTCTACGTTTTGTTATGAAAACGGTAAAATCGAACTCTTTGAGTTGGGAAAAGAATATAGCGGAAAAAATATTTCCTGTGTATATCAGGATAGAGAAGGGGCTTTCTGGTTTGGTCTGGATGCAAGGGCTGCATTGCGAATTTCCGGTGATAAGAAAGATTTTTTTGATCTGAGTTTCGGACAGACTGAAGGGACTTTTGTTAACTGCATTTTTGAAGATTCCAAGAAAAATATATGGTTTGCTACAGATAATGGAGCGGCTATTCTTCATAACGGTGCATTAATTCCTTTCTCAATGGAGGAAGGTCTTGCAGATGAAAATGTACTTAAAATTATAGAAGATAAGGAATCAAATATATGGTTTGCAACGGATCGCGGTGGAATACAGAGGCTTGCTCCTACAAAATTTAATATGATTAAAACACCAAGTACCGTAAATGCTGTTGCCTGGGATTTCCGCAGACATGTTATGTGGGTTGCTACGGATAAAGGCCTGTTCTGTCAAAACGGACATGGGTATATTGAAAATAAACTGACAGAGTTTTGTCATAAAGTGCGCATACGTGATGTCAGTGTTACGCCTGAGGGTTCGGTTCTTGTCAGTACGCATGAAAGGCTTGGACAGCTTGAATATAAGTCTGATGGAACTATTGTTTCCTGGAAAAAATCAGATGGACTTGCCGGTGAAAGAGTCAGAGTAGCATTAAAGCATTCTAACGGCGATTTGTATGTAGGTACTGCTTCGGGAGTTTCTATTGTAGATGCAAAAGACGGCAGTATTCAGAATTTTACAAAAGAAAATGGTTTTGAAAATGATTATATTATGTGTATTACGGAAGACTCGGATGGAAAGGTATGGATAGGAACAGACGGATGCGGTGTATATGTATTAAATAATAGACATCTTGAGAAAAATTATAAAAGAGAACAGGGCCTTGCCGGTGATGTAATCTTTAAAATCTATCAGTATGATGATGAAATGTGGATTTGCACGGGAACAGGTCTTTCCGTCTTAAAGAATAATAAATTTACAAATATTGATTTGCATAATGGATTGGGAACGGATAGCGTCTTTCAGGCACTGTATGATGGGAAGGATACGGTGTGGTGTGCATGTAACGGCGGAATTTTCTCTATTAGTAAAGAAGAAGTTGAGAACTGCATTAACGGAATCTCAGACTCTATTGAATCGAAATATTATAACCGTGCAGATGGAATTGATTCATTCGGTGTTACCCCAACTTCAAGGGCATTTTTTGATCCCATTGGGCTTGTATGGTTCAGTATGCTGGATGGTTTTTGTGTTTTTGATTATAGAAAAATTTCTTCAGACCCGGTTCCACCTTTTTCTATTGTAGAATTAATTAGAATTGATGATGAACGTCAGATTTATAATTTTGGAGAAATTGTTGTTCCGGCAAAATCCCGCCGTGTAAGCATTGATTATACAGGTATAAGTTTTGTTTCGCCGGAAGAAGTAACTTTCAGTACAAAACTTGAAGGTTTTGATGATGCTTATACTCCGTGGAAGGCTGACAGAATGGTTTCTTACACAAATCTTAAACCTGGGACATATAAATTTTCTGTCCTTTCAAAAAATGGTGATGATATAATCAGTGATCCTTTGAAACCTGTTACAATTATTGTACAGCCGGCCTTTTATGAGCACTGGTGGTTTTGGGGATTTATTATAATTGCGCTCCTTGTTCTAATCTATATTTTGTTTCAACAGCGGCTTTTATATCTTAGACGGACACGGACAAGACTTGAATTCCTTGTGCAGGAACGCACAAAAGAGCTCAAAGAGCTTCAGTATAATTTGGAACAGCAGGTAAAGGACAGAACGGTTGAATTAAGGCACGAAAAGAAGCGTCTTCAGAAATTCTCTATGGAAGTCACTAAGGCTCTTGTTGGTACAATTGATGCTAAAGATAAATATACCAGCGGTCATTCTACTCGTGTGGCAGAATATTCAAGAAGTCTTGCGCTTGCAATTGGAAAGACTCAGGAAGAAGCAGAAAACGTTTACTATGCGGCTCTGCTTCATGATATCGGTAAGATTGGGGTTCCGGATACGATCATCAATAAAACGGACAGACTTACTGATGAGGAATTTGCAATTGTTCAACAACATCCGGTTATTGGCGGAAATATCCTTAAGTCAATCGAAAGTATGCCGGAAGTAAGTCTTGGTGCGCGTTGGCACCATGAACGTTATGACGGCAGAGGTTACCCGGATCATCTTAAAGGTAACGATATCCCGGAAATTGCCCGCATAATCTGTGTGGCTGACTCTTATGACGCCATGACTTCTAATCGAAGTTATCGAAAATATCTGCCGCAGAACGTTGTCCGTGCAGAAATCGAAAAGGGTAAAGGTTCTCAATTTGATCCTATAATTGCAGAAAAAATGCTGGAAATTATTGATTCAGACAAGGAATATAAGTTTCATGAATAACGCTTTCAAAAGAAAAATCGGACTTCCCATTTCAACGTTAAGTTTTTTCTGCTAGAATGGCGGTATAAAACTCATTCAGGTACGAAAAATGACAATTAATTCAGAACAGCTTTATTTTATTCTTGATAATACGCCGGCAGAGCAGAACATCATGCTTGTCGGCAAGCACGGAATCGGAAAATCTAGAATTCTTGAAGAATATTACAGCAAAAAAGGCTGCAAGGTTGTTACTCTTTTTCTTGGTCAGATGAGCGATCCGGGAGACCTTATCGGTCTGCCGGAAAAAGACGAAAAAACCGGAAAAACTGAATTTCTTCTGCCGTACTGGTTTCCTACAGACCGTAAGCCGGTTGTCCTATTCCTTGATGAGCTGAATCGCGCCCGTCCGGAAGTACTCCAGACAATAATGGACCTTACTTTGAACCGCAAACTTGCCGGAAAAGCCCTCCCAATGGGAAGCCGCATAATTTCGGCAGTAAATAACGGCAACGAATACCAACTTACAGACCTTGATCCAGCGCTTGTAAGCCGCTTTAACATTTACGAATTTGCGCCGACAGTTTCTGACTGGATAAAATGGGCAGAAGCCTCGCAAATTGACAGCCGCATAATCAGCTTTATAGAAGAAAATCCTGAATGCCTTGACGGGGAAGTGTCTTATTCCGAAGCCGCAGACCTTGAACGCACACCTGACCGCCGCAGCTGGGAACGTGCCAGCAACATAATCAGGAATTTTCAGGAACTTCAGGACATTCACAAGCCTATTATTACCGGAATCCTTGGAGACAGGGTAACTTCGCTTTTCTTCCGTTTTACAAATGAACGTAAAATTCCGTCTGCACACGAAATTCTCTGCGGCGATTTTGAAGCTGTTTCTGAGAGAATAAAGGTACTTTCTGTGCCGGAATATACCGCTCTTAATACTTCTTTGTTTAAATTTATAGAATCCGGTAAATTCGGGTCGACAGAAAAGAATTCTGTCTCCCAGAATCTTGTTAAATATTTTGATTTTCTTGGAAAAAATGCTCCGAAAGAGGTACAGGCTCATTTTTCAAGCCTGTGTTCGGCAGAAACCTTCCCTGAGACAATGTTTTTTATTTCTACAGAGTGCATGGAATTATACCAGAACATGATGGATTTTATAAGCGAACAGGCATAATCATAGGATGAATATAGAAAAGCTCATTAAAAATATATCTTCGCGCTGGTTTTACGAAGAACCTCTTCTTTTTTCGGTTCTATGTACGCATTCTGTCGTCCAGAATGACGGAATGAACGTTCCAATGCGCACTGGACAGAAGAGAATTGAATTCTGTCAACCGCTATTGGAAAAATATGACGAATCACAGGTTGAAGAATACCTTAAAATCGAAGTTCTGCGCATTTTGCTGCAGCATCCGTACGCTCGACAGCCATATAACGCAAAAAAAGGAATCCTCCTGCTTGCAAGCGACGTAACGCTCTACCAGTTTTACAGAACAAAAGTTCCGCTTGCCGGAGTTGAATACCTTAAGGCTCAGGCTGGAAAGTTCAAGATCCTCAATAATGTGCTTCCTGCAAAATGGCGCGACACAGAAGAAGAAAAATTTTTCCTGCGCAATCTGCAGCTGGACCCAAAAACAGGCTGTCTTGTAACACTGGACGACTTGACCTTTGAAAAGTGGTACAGAAAGATTCTTTTTCTTATTCAGGAAACTGCTTCCGGTGAGGGAGAAAACGCAGGCTCCGCAGATGATTCCTCTGCATTCTCCCGCTCCTCAGAAGAAGCTGCAGACCTTTGGGATGAAGACCAGGAAATCCAGGCAGAAATAAACGAGCAGACTCAAAAAGCGGAGCGGGAGCAAGGTTGGGGTGGACTTGGCGGCACATTGCAGCGTGGCATTATGGAGGCATCAGATTTTAAGATGGACTACCGGCGCATACTGGCGCAGTTCAGGGCCGCCAGCGTATCTTCAGAACGCACTCTTACCAGAATGCGCCCGAACCGCCGCTTTGGTTTTTCTGCAATGGGAAGCCGCTACGAACGCAAGGCAAACATACTGGTCGCCGTAGACGTAAGCGGTTCCATTACAGACGAAAGTTTTGCCAGATTTTTTCATGTAATCAATAATTTTTTTGTCTACGGAATAGAAAAACTGGACGTAATATTTTTTGACACAAACTTAAAGTTCTCAAAACCAGTTTCTGCGCGCAGGCACCTGAATCTAAAAGAAATAAAAGGCCGCGGCGGCACAAACTTTCAGCCAGCAATCGACTTTTTTCAGGAACATCAGGAATACAACGGCATGATTATCTTTACAGACGGAGAAGGCAACATTCCAAAATTTTCTAGACACCGCCTGAACCTTATGTGGATTCTGTCTTCCCGTCTTGATTATGAAAAATCACACCAATGGATAGAAAACCTTCCCGGAAGCAGAGCAGCATACCTTCCGTTTTAGATCCGGGCGACTGTTTTATTTTGTAAATTCAGGCACATTTGCACCATATCTAAAAAAACAATACTATAGAGAAACTTAAGTTTTACAGGAGATTTTTATGACAGAAGAAACCGGCGATTTCTGGCGTACAAAATTTGCCGCACTGCAGCAGAAAAACATGACTGCTACCGGCCGAATCCGCCTTACAGTTCAGAACATAAGGGAAGAAGCCGCCGCTTTTTCAGAAAAATTTCCGTCTGTTCCCGTTTCTGTATCGGAAAACGGTTCGGGAATGGAATTTGAAGCAGAACTTTCTTTTGAACTGAAAATCCGCCTTTTTGTCCAGAATCAGGTAAAAGGTTCAATCCTTCAGAAAACAGATGCCGGCTTTGTGAAACTGGGCGACGCAAAATTCTGGACAAATCCGTTCCCGGAACTGGAAGACTTTGTAAATCACTTTAAAGAATATCAGTCAGAACTGGAAGAATGGAGCATCGGCCGCCAGAAATTCCTAAAAATGCAGAAACTCACCGGCGAAATGATAAAATCAATCCTCAAAAAAAAGCTCGACGGCAAAGGTCTTGTCTGGTTCCTGGAACCTACTGATTCCGCCTTCATCCTGACTATAGAAACCGCCGGTCAAAAACAAACCTACAACCTTTCCATGAGCCGCTTTGTCCAGGAAATAAACGAGCTGGAGATATAGATATCCTGATTTGCTGCCGCGCGAGGACAATGTGGATGGTTCCAAGGCAAATCAGGATGTAGCCCCGCTAGCGGGCGGTTTTGACAGACATTTCTCGACCGATAGCTATTTTTTTTTAATAGCGTATAATTTTATCAAACTTGTAAAAAAAATTTACAAATTTAAAAAACACATGTTACAATATAGACATGTATAAAAAGTTTTTATTTATTATTTGTGTTTTATGCGCCGGCATAATCTCTTGCAACAACATTGACAGTGAAAATTCCGGTCTTCTGTTGGCTGCCTCAGGCAGATCATCTTCTACAATTTCTTATGGTTCCTTAAAAGTTTCTTCGGACGACAGCGTTTCTAGAAAACTGGTTGCTTCAGAAGTTACTCATGCAAGGGTAAGTCTTACAGGATGCGACGAAAATCCTCCTGACCAGATTGTAGACGTTACTGACGGCATTGGAAACATAAGTTTTGAACATGTTCAGGCCGGTAAAAACCGCGTCATAATGATTCAGGGGCTTAAAAAAGTCGATGACGACTACCTTGAAATGATGGACGCGGAACTTTACGCCGTAACAGACATTGAACCAAACGAAGTTAAGAAAATCACTGTAAACCGAAGTTCATCCAGAGCCGGTAAACTTTTCTATCAACTTCGTAAAAATCCTTCATTCGAAATTGAAAAATATGCGGCAACTGCATTTGACCCGTATATTCCGCAGGACGAAGAATTAGAGTTAATCGATTATGATTCCCTTGTTCAGGATGTAATTACAGGAAGTTTGTCTGCTTCAAAAACTTATAAACTTGACGAATCCTGGAGGGAAAAGAAAAACGTAACACTCCTTATAGAAAGATATCTTGGAAAACCGTCTGTTTCGTATAAATCTTGTTCAAATTCCAGCTATAAGGACGGAAAGTTAAGCAATTATACCGTAAGCGACGATGGAAAAGATTATGTATTTACTTTTGAAGACACTTCTTCCGTAACGTTGACAAAAGTTTCTGCAGGAAACAACAAATATTCAAAAGAATACAAAATAAAAAAGCCTGGAGTTTATCGTGCCGGCTGGGAAAAGGTGGACGGTGGTGATGACAACTGGGTTGATGATTCCAGAATTTTTACAGTAATGCGTACAGTTGTTGTAACCGCGTTAATTCAGCAGAAGGACAGCTGGCAGATGTATCTTGCTCATTATCAGCATGATGATGAAACTCAGGAACTCTGCGACCTTAGTCGAACTGCTTACTGGGATAGCGTTCCATGTGGTACTGAACTTAGTGAAGCAGCCGGTCTTAAAAAGAACGAAAGTGGTTATTGGATTCGGAAATTCCGCGTTGCAGAGGGTAAAAAGTGGTCTGTAAACCCGACTCTTGGAGCATGGGGAAGCGAAGCCTATTTACCAGGAAAAAAAGATAAATATCCAGTTCTTACTGCAGTGGCAAAAGAGGGAGGAAGTCTTGAATTAAAGGCCGATGGTTACAGTTTTATTTCTGGTACAGATGGTACAGAGTATGATTGTACCCGTGCAGCACTTTTAACTTACGTTACAGACAAAGATACTGGTAAAACTGTTCCTCGCCTTGTATGGCACGGCGGAAGCGAAATTACGTGGGGTAAAGACGGCGAAAGCGGAGAAACAAAAATTGCTTTACGCGATAAAATCAATGGAAAAGAAAACGGTTATTACTATGATTTTAAAAATCTTACTGCCGGAGAAAAGTACTTCTTTATTCTGAAAAACGTAGACGGAAGCTTAAGCGGCAAAAAGCAGTATTTTATAGCTCCGTTAGATGAAAACAGTGAAAAATTCTGTTTTGCAGTATGTGGTGACTCCCAGAGTAAAGCTTCTATTGTAGACGAAAATTTACCGCCAATGATGAAACAGGGACCGGAGTTTGTGCTTTCTGTAGGAGATCTTAGTAACGACGGAAACTGCCCAAAATCTCAGTGGGAAACAATGTTCTTTAAGCCTATTGTTGCAAAGCTAAAAAATGCAAAATCAACTTCTGCCGGTTATAATTGTCTTGTTCCGTTCAATGCGGCTCCGGGAAATCACGACCGTACAAACAGTCTTTTTGCAGATTACCTTGGACTTGATAAACGTTACAATGCATTCAGCTATGGAAATGCGCTTTTCCTTACGCTTGATGTGGAAATGGAATTCAATCCGGGCTCTAAACAGTACGAATGGATTGAAAACACCCTTAAAAATGACACTCATCGCTGGAAGATTGTAGCAATGCACGAAAGTCCATACTGCTATGCGCCTCGCCATTACGCAAACTACCGCGTAAGAAAGTATCTTCATCCGCTTTTTGTAAAATACGGTGTAAATGTAGTGTTTGCGGGACATATTCACATTTACAACCATCCAAAGGCAAAGGATGGTGTTGAATATATAAATCTTCCTGCAATGGGCGCTAAATCTCCGACCGTTACAAACGAAGCTCCTATCGTTACCGAAACAATGTTTGAAGGTGAAGGCGCAGAAGGACAGGTGAGCGTACCTGGAAAAACAGGCTTTGCCATGGTTTATGCTACAAGCACCAAGCTCTATGTAAAAGTTATGGACAAAAACAAGTCTCTTCTGGAACCTCAATTTGAAATCAGCGCAAGATAGGAAGATGTAAGGTTTATATGGTTACTGGCGCCATAGCGGCGCCAGTAATTTTTTATAAAGAAATTATTATTGTAAGGAAATTATACAGAAACTGCTGTATCTCGAACAATTTCTTTAACCTGTTCTATTGTCATATTAAGTGATTTTGAAATTAATTCTATTGATGCTCCGTTAGCATAAAAACTGCGGGCATCTTCCACCGCTTTCTGCTGCGCACCAATTGCAATGCCTTCTTCGCGCCCTGCATCTAAATCGTAAGCCCTCTGTCTTTCCCATGTCATGAACTGCATTTTGTTCTCCGTGCTTTGTTTTGCATCTGCAACGTAATTTTTCAGCTCATCGGTGTAGCTGCTGGATGCCTGATTTGAAATGAGGAACTCAAAAAATGCCTTGACTTCC
>JAFOSK010000081.1 GCA_017392945.1 Treponema sp. | reverse complement strand
GGCATACTGCACCAACCCTTATGACTCATTTCCTTGAAGTAAACAAGGAGGCGCTTAAGGGCAAGACAATCATTCCATTCTGCACGTATCAGGCTACTTACCGCGCGGAAACGCTTCAGGCAATTGTGGATGCAACTCCAACTGCCAATCATAAGGAAGGCTATGGCACGACAAATCCAAATCAGAACGATGTAGATGCATGGCTTAAGAAAATAGGTGAAAGGTAAACGCCCAAATATAAAATTTATAAGGAGAAATATTATGGATTATGTAACATTATCAAACGGAATTAAAATGCCACAACTTGGCTATGGTGTGTATCAGGTGACAAAGGAAGAGGCTGAACGCTGTGTTTTAGATGCACTTGAGGTTGGTTACCGCTCAATTGATACGGCACAAAGTTACTTTAATGAAGAGGAAGTAGGAAATGCAATCTCAAAATCTGGAATTGCCCGCAGTGATATTTTTTTGACTACTAAGGTTTGGATTGAGCATTACGGCTATGACTCTTGCAAGGCTTCTGTGGAAGAGTCTCTTAAGAAACTCAAGACTGATTACATTGACCTCATGCTGCTTCATCAGCCTTTTGGTGATGCTTACGGTGCATGGCGCGCTCTTGAAGAATTTTATGAAAAAGGAATTTTAAAGGCAATCGGAATCTCCAACTTTTATGCCGACCGCATGGTGGAGTTTGCGTCCTTCAACCGCATAAAGCCTATGGTGAATCAGGTGGAATGTCATCCTTTGAATCAGCAGATAGAGGCAAAAAAATGGAATGACAAGTACGGTATTCAGCTTGAAGCCTGGGCCCCTTTTGGCGAGGGACGTGGTGGTCTTTTTGAAAATCCTGTGTTAAAAGAAATTACTGCCGCACATGGAAAAACAACAGCTCAGGTTATGCTCCGCTGGCACCTGCAGAGAGGAATTGTGGTTATTCCAAAATCAACCCACAAGGAACGCATGGCAGAAAACCTGAATGTCTTTGATTTTACCCTCACTGCCGAAGAGATGGTAAAAATCACCGCTCTCGATACTGCAACAAGTTCCTTCTTCAGTCATCAGGATCCTGCAATGGTGGAATGGTTCGTAAAAAGGGTTGAAGAGCGGAAGAAGCAGCAGGATTCTTCAAAAGAAAAGAAGGCATGGTAGAAAAGCGAAGAAATCAGTTATGATGCTCTCCATGACGATTACACTTTGCTTCAAAGTTTGGCTTGAGCTCTCCCTTGGCAAAAAGCTCTGTGGCTTCGTCGGCACTTCCTGTTATTCCCGGGACTTCCTTCAATCCGCTGGCAGCAATGGCTTCGATGGCACTTTGACCGCGGTTTCCCAAAATCGGTGTTTCAACTCCAAGACTCTTTAAGTTTGGCGGAATGGGTGGCGTCCGTTTACTCCCTTTTCTATCACTTGTGAGGAAAGAATCTTTCCGTCTTCAATCTGATAAATCCTAAAATACTGGGTTTTCCAAAATGCTGGAAAACATTTCCTGTTTCTTTTTCGTAAGTTACTGCTACTTTCATGGTTTGTATTATACATTTTCTTTCGTCTGTTGAATGAGGAAATAAGTGTTTTTTACATATTGACAAATATCTATGTGTCTGTTATATTATAACATATAGATACTTATCAATATGAGGTTGCCTATGAATGAAACAGAACTCGCTCTTGTCTGCAAGGCTTTGGGTGATGAAAACCGCGTTCAGATAATAAAAATGCTGACAGGCGGGGAATTGTGTGCCTGTAAAATTCTTGACGCTTTTAATATTACTCAACCGACTCTTTCCCATCACATGAAGATTCTTACAGACTGCAATCTTGTCAATTCAAGAAAAGAAGGCAAGTGGACATACTATTCAATAAACTGCAAAAAGTTCTCGGAGTTCAAGAGTTCTGTCTCTGAGTTTACTTGTAAAACTTCTACCGTAAAAAAATCAGCTGGAAAGTGCTGCTGCAAGGATTAGTGATTATGGGCAGTTTTATTCAAAACCAGATTCTTGGAATGTTGTGGCTTAAAAGTCTTATCGGAAAAATGCTTTCTGCTTTTGGGCTTGATGTCGAAAGCCGTTTTGGTGGAAGCCTTCACTTTTTCCTTTATGATGTAATTAAAATTACTATTCTTCTTTTTGTGCTGATATTTTTGATTTCATACATTCAGTCATATTTTCCGCCAGAAAGAAGTAAAAAGATTTTGTCGCATTGCAAGGGATTTTCTGCCCGGGTAATTGCTGCTCTTTTGGGAACTGTGACATCCTTTTGCTCCTGTTCTTCAATTCCGCTTTTTATGGGTTTTACGACTGCGGGACTTCCGCTTGGGGTTACCTTTAGTTTTTTGATTTCTTCTCCGATGGTTGATTTTGCTTCACTCATTTTGCTGACCAGTATCTTTGGCTGGAAGATTGCGATTGCTTATGTTGTACTGGGGCTTGTTATTGCTGTTGCCGGTGGAACAATAATTGAACATCTCCACATGGAAGATCAGGTTGCTGATTTTATCCGTAACGGAAAAAGCCTTTCTCTTGAAGAAGAAAAGCTTTCACAGAAGCAAAGGCTGATTTCTGCGTTAAAGTCTGTTGGCAGTACTTTAAAAAAAGTTTTTCCTTATATACTTTTGAGTGTTGCGGTGGGGGCGGTAATTCATAACTGGATTCCTGAGGACTGGATTGTCAGCCTGCTTGGAAGGAAAAATCCGCTTGGTGTAATTCTTGCAGTTTTTGCGGGCATTCCCATGTATGCAGATATTTTTGGCTGCATTTCAATTTCTGAAAGCCTCTTAATGAAGGGTGCACTTTTGGGAGTTGTTTTGAGCTTTATGATGGCAGTAACGACTTTGAGTTTGCCGTCTTTGATTATGCTGAAAAAGGCAATTAAAACTAAACTGCTGGTGATTTTTGTTTCAATCTGCGTAGTC
>JAFOSK010000080.1 GCA_017392945.1 Treponema sp. | reverse complement strand
TTTTGATTACTGAATAAGAAAGACCTGCCGCAATATCTGCTACCGAAGCACCTTCTTTCTGAGCCTGCTTAACACGGCTGTTCATAAATACAGTACAGCGTGAACCAAGGTCTACAGGCTTTTCTGCCATAAGTGCAATCTTACCGAATTCCTTAACATCCATGCCCATTGTATTTGCAAAGTTATCAAGGAATGAACCACATCCTGCAGAACAAGCTTCATTAAGCTGAATTGAAGTAATGGCACCATCCTTCATGCGCAGGCACTTCATGTCCTGACCACCGATATCAAGAAGGAATTCTACGCCAGGAACAAAGAAATCTGCAGCACGGAAGTGAGCGATTGTTTCTACTTCGCCTGAATCAACTCCGAACGCAGCCTGGAACAATGCCTCACCGTAACCAGTAGAAACTGCACGGGCAATATAAACATCTTTAGGAAGCTTTTTGTAAAGTTCCTTAAGCATTTTAACTGCAAGATCAACTGGATTTCCCATGTTATGAGAATAAAAATCCCAGATTATTTCGCCCTTCTGATTAATAAGAACGGCTTTTGTAGTTGTAGAACCAGAATCCAAACCAAGGAAAACAGGACCTGTTGCATCTTCAAGTGAACCACGCATTGCTTTTTCTTCTGCATGGCGCTTACGGAATTCTTCAAGTTCGTTTGCATTTGTAAAGAGCGGCTCAAGACGCTGAACCTCGCTCAATTCTGCGCCTACAAGATTCTTAAGACCTTCTCGGAATTCCTTTACTGTAGGAAAATGAAAGTCTGCAGCACCTTCGCCGGTAAACTTGCGTTCTGCGCTGAATGCACATCCGGCTGCAACAAAAAGCTGGCTGTCTTCCGGAACAATAATTTCATCATCATTAAGCTTAAGGGTGTCTATAAAGCGGGCTCTAAGCTGATCCATAAAGTGAAGCGGACCGCCAAGGAAAGCAACGTGACCGCGGATTGGTTTACCGCAGGCAAGTCCCGAAATTGTCTGGTTTACAACCGCCTGATAAATTGAAGCGGCAATGTCTTCGCGGCGGGCACCTTCGTTGATGAGCGGCTGAATATCTGTCTTTGCAAATACACCACAGCGGGCTGCAATCGGATAAATTGTCTGATATCCCTTTGCAAGTTCGTTCAAACCGGCAGCATCAGTTTCAAGGAGAGCGGCCATCTGGTCAATAAACGCACCTGTACCGCCGGCACAAGTACCGTTCATTCGCTGTTCAACACCGCCTGTAAAATATGTAATCTTGGCATCTTCACCGCCAAGTTCAATTACAACATCAGTCTGTGGAATTATCTTTTTTACGGCAGTTGTAGCCGCAACAACTTCCTGAATAAAAGGAACGTTAAGCCACTGGGAAACAGAAAGTCCGCCCGAACCCGTAACTTTTACAGTAAGCGGCTGGTCTTCTCCCATGGCAAAAGATGATGCAATTTTATCAAACGCCTGAGTTACAACAGATATGATAGTGTTGCGTATATCAGCACGATGGCGCTGATAATCTCCATATATAAGTTTGTCGTTGTCATCCAGAACTGCAATTTTTACTGTAGTTGAACCGATATCGATACCGATACGAACCGGCAAGACTTCATTTTTCATTATTTCCCCTATTTTTTTCTCTTAAAAGAACTAAATACAAAATATAAATGCTTATTCATTTTTTTGCAAATGAGACAACATATAACCATTATATTATATAGTACATAAGCATTTTTTTGAATTAGATTCTTTCATATTGTTCAAAAAATCAGAGTTATTGTAAAGCCTTGTTTCACGAAGCATTCAAAAAAGCCTTTTTCTACCCTACCAAATGCATCTCCTATCACTTGATTCTAAATTTCATTTATCTGCCTTACATAACTGGCTATTCTGAAAATTATTGAATAAAAACTACATCTTAGTTATCTTTACACTATGCCAAAAAATCAAAAAAAATCACTTGTAAAGTCGGGACTTATTCTGTCCTTGATGACATTTGCCTCAAGAATAATGGGACTTATCCGCGAAATGACAAAAGCGGCTTTTTTAGGAACAAGCGCCTATGCCGATGCCTTTGGAATTGCCTTTATGATTCCGAATCTTTTCCGCAGGCTTTTTGCAGAAAATGCAATTTCGGTTGCCTTTATTCCTACATTCAGAGGCTATCTTGAAGACGACAAAAATGAAGAAAAACACAGGGAAACACAGGAATTCGTTTCTGCTACGCTTACATTGGTTTCTTTTTTAACGGCCTGTGTATGCACTCTTGGAATCATTCTTGTAAAATTCATAATTCCGTTTTTTTATAACGGAGAGACAAATTCTGAAATCTTTGCAGAAACAACTCTGCTTACAAGAATCATGTTCCCTTATCTATTCGTAATTTCCATTGCCGCTTTTTTTCAAGGAATTCTTAACGGATGCAATATATTCGCACCTTCGGGATTTACGCCCGTTCTGTTCAACGGAATTGTAGTTCTTATAACATACTGCCTTACACCGTTCCTTAAAAATCCTGCAGGACTACCACAAGAAGCCCTTGCTGCCCGCGCAATGAGTTTCGGTGTTATAGTCGGCGGCTGTACGCAGGCTTTGTTTCAATGGCCGTTCGTACAGAGCACTGGCTGGCGCACAACTCTTACCGGACTAAAGAAAGCATTTACAAATCCGGGAACAAAAAAAGTCTGTGCTCTTATTGTTCCAACCATAATCGGAATGGCCGCTTACCAGCTTAACGATGTTGTTTCTACAGCACTTGCAGGAAAAGTCGGCACAGGAACCGTTGCAAGCCTTCAGTATTCATTAAGACTTCAGGAGCTGATTCTTGGAATTTTCGCAGTTTCGATCGGAACCGTGATTCTTCCGGATCTTTCAGGTCTTGCAAAAAATCAGAAATGGCAGGAATTCAACAAAATGCTGCTTCAGGCAATAAAAATAATCGCACTTATCTGTATACCAGTCACTTTTTATTCACTTGTATGTGGAAAAGAACTTATTTCTCTTGTATACAAAACAAAAAGCTTTGACGATTCTTCTGTTGCAATGACCCTGAGCGTATTTCAGTTCCATATCATTGGACTTTATTTTATCGCCGTAAACAGAATTATTTCTCCGGCATTCTACGCACAGGGAAACACAAAACTGCCGACTCTTGCAGGGATAATCTGTTTTGGGTTCAACATTGTATTAGCCGCAGTCCTTTCACTATTTCTGAAAGGAAAAGGTATCGCGCTTGCACTTACTATTGCAAGCCTTGTAAATACAGTATGTCTTTTTATTTTTATGAAAAAAATGCCCGGCATGGAAGCAGGAAAAATTGCTTCAAACATGATCATATATATAGTAAGGATCTGCGCATTCAGCATTATTGCCGCAGCACCGGCACATTTTGCACGTCTTTATCTTATCAAATTTTTTGAAGGACACGGCCGGATCATTTCCTACGGACTGCCGGTTTTTGTCTGTGCAGTGATTTTTGGTTTGATCGGAACGCTTCTTCTTATTATATTTAAAGATGAAACAGCGGTAGGAATTGCCGGAAAGATCAGAAATAAGAGAGCATCAAAGAATTAAAGGTAAATTAGAATGAAAGAATACAGCAAAGAAGAACTTAAAAAAGTATATCAGGACAGAAGACAAAAAATAGTGGAATACCTCAACCTGCACGAAATCGGAGCGGCAATTTTTATTGACAGCGAAGCTCACCGTGATCCTTCAGTACGGTATTTTACAGGACACATAAGCGATGCAATCCTTATCATTCCGGCACAGGGAAACAGCATATTGATTCCGTGGGATGAAATTCTTGCAAAAAAAATCGCATTCTGCGACAAAATAGTTCCTTATACAAAATACAAGAATCAAGAAATCCCTGCAGTAAAGGCTAACCTTTTCTGGAATACGGGATATGGTCCAAAGATTGAAATTCCGCCGACAACACCCTATCCTCAGTTCTTGATGTATGTTGACCAGCTGAACCAGTGGGAAATCCGTTGCCGCGAAAACAGTGTACATGATTATGCCGTTCAGCTTAGAATGGTCAAAGATGAATACGAAATTGAGTGTACAAAAGAAGCCGCTAGAATAGGGGATCTGATTATCAATCAGATTGAAGAAAAAATCCGAAGCGGTGAAATCAAAACAGAAACCGATGTTGCTCTTCTTATAGAAAAGGAATGCCGACTTCATGGCTGCGAAAAAACTGGTTTTGACACTTTGGCGGCAGGACCTGCAAGAAGTTGGGCGATTCACGCGTTCCCTGGATACACCCAAGGCGAATGGCCGGGAAATGGACTTTCCATTCTTGATTTTGGAGTTGTATACAACGGCTACACAAGCGACACAACTCTTACAGTTTTAAAAGGAGAACTTTCGCCGGAACAGGAAGAAATTGTTGAGCTTGTTCAAAAAGCCGCCGACGAATGCCTTCGCCTTTACAAGCCGGGAATTCCTGTAAAAGAAGCCTGCGAACAGGCCGAAATGATATTTGACCGGGCAAACAGAAAAATGCCACATACCCTTGGGCACGGAATCGGCCTTGAAATCCACGAATTTCCAAGAGTAAGCACTAAAATGCCGGCAGATGTAACCTTTAAGCCCGGAATGATTATAACCCTAGAACCAGGCCTCTACGACGAAAAACTCGGCGGCGTCCGCCTTGAAAACGATGTATTAATCACCGAAGAAGGAAACGAAGTGATTACACATTCGAAGATAATCAGATTGTAGAATAAAGCCCGTTGATTTAAACAACGGGCCTTATTTTTTAGTTAATTTGGAAATTGGTAATGGTAATATGAAAACAAGGAGATGAAGGGAGAGGACCAGTCAGAGAACCTGATGGAATTGACAATATAAGAACCCAGTCACTAGAAGTAGCACAATAGTGTAAAGGATATTTGCCATTAGCACTACCTTCCAATGTGCACTCAAAACTTGAAGAATGTGTGTATTTTTTCTGTTGAGCTTCATTATAACTAGCCATACAGTATTCATAGATATCAGAAATTGAAGTAAGAACTGGTACTTTATCCTTATTCTTTAGATATCTCTCATTTGGAGTAGTCACTTCACTCTTTTTTACAATTCCATTTTCTACAATAACATCTACGATACCAAAACAAGGATCAATGACTCCACCAGATGAATATTCATAAGAATATGAATAATTCAATGGCTCCTGCCAGTTATTTTTGGAATTTACAAAATCATCGTAATTTTCAAATTTCACACCAGACATCAAAATACAAATCTGTTTCTTCTCATCTGGAGTCATTTCAGTATTATCATCTTCCGTTTTGCAGGAAAATGCCAACACACTCAACAGGATTAACAATAAGAACAAAACTTTTTTCATAATGGAAACTCTCCTTTTTAAATATATACATGATGTTCGCGTCAGGCGATTTTAACCATTACGAGTCAGGAAGAAAACGCCAATATTAGTCAAAAAGAAAAAGCCACTATTATAATCAAACAAAAGTTCCTAAAATATGTGCTGAACCAATAATGCACAGAAAAGGAGCTTATG
>JAFOSK010000009.1 GCA_017392945.1 Treponema sp. | reverse complement strand
AGTGCTTCGGCGTGAGGGTTCAAGTCCCTCCTTTCGCAGGAAAACTTTATTTGCGGAAATAGCTCAGTGGTAGAGCGCCACCTTGCCAAGGTGGATGTCGCGGGTCCGACTCCCGTTTTCCGCTCTAATTCAAAAAGCGATTAAGGCAACTTAATCGCTTTTTTTTTAATTTTGTTTTAAGGAGCTCAAAGTGAAACTCACCACAGAATTCACTAGTCTTGAAAAATCTGCTGTAAAATTGACAGTAACAATCGCAAAGAAAGATGTACAGGATTCCTACAACTCTATCGTAGGAAAGTACGTAAAGAACGCTCAGATCCCTGGTTTCCGCAAGGGACACGTACCTGCAAACGTTCTGGAACGCAAATATGGTGATGCAATCAAGGCTGACGCTTTGAGCGAAATTATTGACAGTTCATTGAACGAAATTTTTGAAAAAGAAACAGAAAACCGCCCTCTTCCATACCAGCAGCCGGTAATGGACACAGTTCCTGAATTCGACACAACAAAAGACCTTGTTTACTCTGTTACATACGACGTATTTCCAAAAGTTGAAGTAAAAGACATGAAAGGAATCGAAGTAAAGGAACCTCAGGTTACTGTAGGCGACAAGGAAATCGATGACGAACTTAAGGCTATCCAGGAACGCAATGCAATCGTTATGGATAAAAAAGCTGATGAAAAGGCAGAAAAAGACAACATCGTAACAATCAACTATGTTGAACTTGGCGAAAACGGTGAAGAAACAGCTAAGCGCGACGGATATGTATTTACAATCGGTGCAGGCGATGATGTTTATGGAATCGATGACGAAGTAACAGGCATGAAAAAAGGCGATACAAAAGAATTCACAAAGGATTCTAAAAAAATCAAGGTTACAGTAAATGCTATCAAGACACGCCAGCTTCCTGCTATTGACGACGATCTTGCTCAGGATGTAAGCGAAAAATTCAAGACTTTGGACGATCTCAAGGCTGACATCAAAAGAAATATTGAAGTTGCAACAAAACGTAAAATTGCGGAAATCAAGAGTCAGTCACTTCTTGAACAGCTTGTAGAAAAGAATCCGTTTGATATTCCTGCATCTATGCTTGCAGCAGAACTTGACGGTCGTTGGAGAATGATGGCACAGCAGTTCCAGACAAGCCCAGAACAGCTTGAAAAAATGATCACAGCATCTGGTCAAACAAAAGAAGCTATGCTTACACAGTGGACTGGCGACAGCGAAAAAATGCTTAAGAGCAGAATCATCGTAGACAGCCTCCTCAGAGCAAAGAATATTTCTGTAACTCCAGAAGAAATCGAAGCTAAATATAAGGAAATTGCAGAAGAAGGCGGAATGGATATTGAAGAAGTAAAAAAACACTATTCAGATCCACGCTCAAAGGAATGGCTCATTGACGACACAAAAGAACAGAAGCTATACGAAGAACTTTACAAGGAAGTAAAAGTTTCTAAAGGTGACAAGGTTTCATTCGCAGATCTTTTTGCTGCAAAATAAAACTTTTTAAGCGACAAAAAGGGAATGTACGCTGTACGTTCCCTTTTTTTTTGACATTCTGCCCATAAAACCATTATATTAGTAATATAAGGAATTTATATGAACGAACAGATGAATACATTAGTGCCGTACGTTGTAGAAAGAAGCGGAAACGGCGAACGATCCTATGATATTTTTTCACGTCTTTTAAAGGACAGAATTATTTTTGTAGACGGAGAAATAAACGACGCAACAGCAGACCTTGTTGTAGCTCAGATCCTTTACCTTGAATCAGAAAATCCAGAAAAGGATATCAGCATATACATCAATTCACCGGGAGGTTCAGTAACAGCAGGACTTGCCATTTATGATACAATGCAGTACGTAAAGTGCCCTGTTCAGACAATCTGTCTTGGACAGGCAGCCAGCATGGGCGCATTCCTGCTTGCAGGCGGCTCAAAAGGAAAGCGTTTTGCCCTTCCTTCTTCACGCGTAATGATTCATCAGCCTTGGGGCGGAGTTGAAGGTCAGGAAACAGACATTGCAATCCATGCAAAGGAAATCAAGCGCCTTAAGGAACTTACAATCCGTCATTTTGCAGAACACACTGGAAAACCGTACGAAAAAATTGCAGAAGACATGGAACGCGACTTCTTTATGACAGCAGACGAAGCTCTTGAATACGGTATCGTTGATAAAGTAATGAACGGGAGAAAGAAATAATGAGAAGATTTGGAAGTGATACACCTTACTGTTCTTTCTGCGGAAAACCTGCAGATCAGACAAGAAGACTGGTAGCAGCTCCATCTGGAAACATTCACATCTGCAATAACTGTATTGCAGTATGTCAGGACATACTACGACAGGAAGAAGATGAACTTGCTCCAATCGCCCTTACAGACGTTCCTACACCTAAAGAATTCAAGGACTATCTTGACCAATATGTAATCGGACAGGATGAAGCAAAAAAGGTTCTTTCTGTTGCTGTTTACAACCACTACAAACGAATGTCAATTCCTAAAATTGAACAGAAAACCAACGATATAAGGATTGAGAAATCCAACATCCTACTTATCGGACCTACAGGTTCAGGAAAAACCCTTCTTGCAAAAACCCTTGCAGAACGCCTGAAAGTTCCTTTTGCAATCGCTGACGCAACAACGCTTACAGAAGCCGGATACGTTGGAGAAGATGTTGAGAACGTGCTCCTAAAGCTTATCAATGCAGCGGACGGTGACGTTGCAGCAGCAGAACGAGGAATCATTTTTATCGATGAAATTGACAAAATTGCAAGAAAGAGCGAAAACACTTCGATTACACGCGATGTAAGCGGCGAAGGCGTACAGCAGGCTCTTCTTAAGATTATTGAAGGAACACAGGCAAGTGTACCTCCACAGGGCGGAAGAAAACATCCAAACCAGGAAATGATTCAGATTGACACAACAAACATTCTGTTCATCCTTGGAGGTGCTTTTGTTGGCCTTGACAAGATTATCGAGCAGCGTACGGCAGAACATTCAATGGGATTCGGTTCAAACGTAGGTCAGATCTCACCAGAACAGCAAAGAGAACTTCTTTCGCTCTGCACTTCTGATGACCTTGTTAAATTCGGAATCATCCCAGAACTTATAGGCCGTATGCCAATGCACGTTGCACTTAAGGAACTTACAAAAGATGACCTTGTAAATATCCTCACAGAGCCAAAGAACGCAATCACAAAGCAGTTCAAGGCTTCTTTTGCAATGGATAACCTTGACCTTGAATTTACACAGGATGCAATTGAAGAAATTGCAAACGAAGCCATCAGGCAGAAAACCGGAGCCCGAGGGTTGCGCTCAATTGTAGAAAAGTTCCTTACTGACACAATGTACGAAATTCCTAGCATCAAGGGACATAAAAAGCTTGTAATTACAAAAGAATTTGTAAACAAAAACGGAAAAATTGACCTTTCAAAATATATTGAAATGGACCCTCACGAAGCGCTTTCCTCATAAAAGCAGCGGAATTGCAACAAAAAGATGTTGTAAACGATATCTTTTTGTTCATGCAGTTTGCTTCACAGAAATGCGCGAATAAAAAAAACTGCTGCGATTTCAAGAACCGAAACCACAGCAGTTTTTTTTTATTTAACTAAATTTTCTGCAATTTTTATTGTCTGAGATACCGTATTTTCCCAGCTGAACTTTGCAGACCTTTCAAGGCCTTTCTTTTCAAGGCCGGTCCTAAGATCACTGTCCAAAGCCAATCTTTCAAGTACATCTGTAAATTCAGACAGATCATTTGAATTAAACAAAAGTGCAGCATCACCAGCTATTTCCGGCAGAGCTCCGGAATTACTGCATGCAACAGGAACCCCTGTTGCCATTGCTTCCAGGACAGGGAGCCCCACACCTTCGTTTTCTGCCGGAAATACAAGAGCTTCTGCCCCAGAATAAAGCTGAGGGAAGCTTTCGTGAGGAAAATACCCCGTAAGGAATATGTCTGATGCATACGGAGATTCAAACGCGGCTTTGTGAACCATAGCCGAATAATCTCCGTCACTTCCAGCAAGCACAAGCCTGTGCGGGAGCCCCGTCTTCTTTTTAAATTCAGAAAAGGCAGAAATAAGCTCAACATGCTTCTTTTCTGGACCTGACAACCGGGAACCATATATAAAATAAGGCTTTTTAATTGAAAAAGGCTTGATCGAAACTTCCCCATCATCAAGATCCATCTGAGGGAAAAACAGCTTATGGTCAATCCCATTATAAACAACTTCAATCTTTTCACTGTCAATTCCATGGGAAATCAAATCCTGACGGATGTATTCACTTGCAGCAATAATTTTCTGTACCTTAAAAAGACCACGTTTTATCTGAATTTTCTGAATCCAGTCTTTTTTTCCTTCTACAAGCGAAGAAAGCACTGAATTCACAACGGCAATCCCAGGAACCTTATAGCTTATAGGAAGGACCCTCTCAGGAGCTGGATAAAGAACAACATCATATTTCTGACTAAGCGAAAATTTATTTGAAGAAGTAAAATGCCACGTGCGTTGGGCACTAAGACTGTCCGCAACAGGAACTGCCGTAAATCCAATATCCTGTCCGGAAGTATAAGTAAATCTATCTATTTCTGCACCAAAAAGTTCAAATTCAGCCGGTTCAGAACCGGTCAGGCATGAAGCAAAAGAAAGTAAATATGTTCCCAAACCAGATCTAGCATGGTCACAACCAAATGTATCAATACCAATTTTCATATCTTCAATTATAGCACAAAAAATATCAACATGCTATAATTTTTGCATGAACGAACCAAACTCATTTTCCATGCTTCCCGAACCTCTTTTATCAAAACTAAACGAGCTTAATATATCTTCGCCTACAAAAGTTCAGGAAAAAGTGATTCCTCAGATTATTGAAGGTAAAAACATAATTTTTCAGTCAGAAACAGGAACAGGAAAGACATTTGCATATCTTCTTCCAATATTAAAAAAGATTATGGAACTGCCGGTTCCTTCCAATGCTTCAGACATATTTGTAAAAGCTGTAATTGCAGCCCCTACTTTTGAGCTTGCTTCGCAGATAAACCAAAGCGTAAAAAGCATTTCAGGCATTAAAACCGCACTTTTTTTAGGCGGAGCTCCAATAAAACGTCAGTTGGAAATACTAAAAGAAAAGCCGGAAATCGTAATAGGAACAGAAAGCAGGCTTGTAGAATTAATCAGGCTAAAAAAACTAAAAATTGCCAGAATCATGTTTGCTGTATTTGACGAGGCAGATCGGCTTGTAAAAAAAGAAATGAAGAGCGAAACCCTTGCTCTGATGAGCGAGATTCCTTCCGGGGCACAAATAATTGCCTGCACCGCAACAATTGACAAGGATACAAAAAAATTCTTTTCTGATTTTGAGACAGAAATTCTGCCAGAAGAAGACGTACTTAAAAGAAACATAAGCCATTGGGCTATATATGCAGAATACCGCGACAAAATTGACACACTACGCAAGTTCCTTACAGCCGAAAATCCGGGGAAAGCCCTTGTCTTTACAAGCCGTGCAGACCAGGTAGAAAACATCTGCTCAAAGTTAAGATATAAAAAAATCGACTGCATGGCGCTTCATGCAAAGGCAGATAAAGTTCAGCGCAAGGCCGCAATAGACAGGTTCAGAAGCGGAAAAGCCAAAATCCTCATTACGAGCGACCTTTCTGCCCGCGGACTGGACATTCAGAACATTACACACGTAATCCAGATGGATTTACCTCAGGACAGGGATTTTTTCATTCACCGTGCAGGACGAACAGCGCGTGCCGGAAAAACCGGAATCAACGTTGTAATTGGAGACGAATACGAAATGCGACAGTTTGCCCTTCTTGAAAAAAAACTCGGAATTACAGTTTACCCTAAAGAAATCCGCGAAGGAAAAGTTGTTTCCCCGGAACTGTAAGTTTATGTCCGGCTCCATGCATTGTCATAGACAGTTCATTTCATTATACTTGTAAGACAATGCAAAATTGGGTTCTTTGTTTAACAAAAGACTCTAGATGAGGTTTCTGTGTTTTTAAAAAGTCTAGATATATTTGGTTTTAAATCTTTCGCTGACCGCACACATATTGATTTTGCAGACGGAATCACTGCCCTTCTGGGACCTAACGGATGTGGAAAAAGTAACGTAGTAGATGCCATAAAATGGGTTCTTGCAGAAAACAAGGTAAAGAATCTTCGTGCCGCTGAAAAAACTGACGTCATTTTTAACGGAACAGAACGACGTCCTGCGCTTAATGTTGCAGAAGTAACTCTTACAATGAGCAATGAAAACGGGCTTCTTCCAATGGAAGAATCTGAAATTGCCATAAAACGCCGCTTGTACCGCTCAGGTGAACAGCAGTATTTTATTAACAACCGCGAAGTTAGCGGCCGCGACATCATAAAGTTATTTATGGATACAGGTGTCGGTAAGTCATCTTACTCAATCATGGAACAGGGACAAGTAAGCCAGATTCTTTCCTCTAAACCGGAAGACCGTCGCTATATTTTTGAAGAGGCCGCAGGAATCAGCCGTTCAAAGGCCGAAGTTGCTATTGCAGAACGAGAGCTAGAACAGACACGCCAGAACATGCAGCAGATTGAAGTTGCAATGGCAGAAATCAAGCGTTCTTACGACAGCTTGAAAATCCAGGCAGAAAAAACAATTAAATATAGAAAAGTCAAGGAAGATATCTTTAACTATGAACTTGACATTGCCCTTTTAAGACTTAAGAACTTTATTACAGATAAAGACCGCCACGAAAAAGAACTTGAAGAAGTAACAAAAAAACGCGATCTTATCCGCAAGGAAATCGAAGAAATTCAGAACACTATTTCTGAGAATACTGACAAAGTTCAGGAAATGCAGAGACAGGTTTATGAAATGCAGACAGAGCTTATCAAGATTCAGACAGAAAAGAACGGAAAGCTTGATCTTGCAAACAAATACAACGCAGACGCCCGTAATTTAAAGGAAAAGATTTCTACAATTGAAATCCGAATCCGCACAATCGAAGAAAGCATTGACAATCTTCAGGATGAAATTGACGAACAGGAAGCAGACCTTCACTCAAAGGAAAAGCAGATTGCAGAAGCAGAAAAGAACATTTCTGACTTTAATGACAATATCAATGCCTGCGGAATCCAGATAAACCAGAACAATAAGAAAACTCAGGATAACAAAGCCCTTACGGCGGAACTTGACGAGGCAAGAAAAGAGCTTCAGAAAGAACTTGCATCCCTTACAGAAGACATTGTTACAATGCTTGACTCAAAGCTTAAGAGTGCCGGATTCAGCGAAGAAGCAATGTCAAAGGCAAAGGCAAATCTTGAAGAGGCTTTTTCAAGGCTTAAAATTCATGCAGAAGGACGCAAAAACGTATACAGCGACTATGCAGCCGCAAAGCACGAAAACGATGATGCCGTAAAAACTGTAAAAGAAGCAGCAGACGCATTTGCAGAAACAGAGGTTCTTGTACAGGATATCGAAGACGCCTTTGCAGAATACGAAAAAGCCAGTCCTGCATTCATTACGGAATTCCTTAGTCCAGAAGGAATTATGACAAAGAAACGTGCAGTTGACCAGAAAATCACAGATAATCAGGAAAAAATTGCCTCTCTCTCCAAGGAAAACGACCGTCTTCAAGAAGAAAATGCAGATTTAGCCGCAAAAATAGAAGAATACAAGGAAACTTTAAGTAAACTGAGGGAAAACAAGGCCCGCATGGAAACACAGATTCAGGCCGCCATGCAGCAGGCAAGCCTCTTAAGACGAAGCCTTGTTTCAGAACAGAATGCACTCAGAGCTGCAAATGAAGAACTTGACGAACAGAACAAGCAGTCAGAAGAGCTTAACGAAAAGATAATTGAGATTCAGGAAGAACTTGCAGAAATAGAACACAGAGGCCGAAAGCTTGCAGACGAGCTCAAGGAGCTTGATGCAAAGATTGCAGAGAGCAATTCAAGCGTAAGCGGAAAGAAAAACAAGCTTATCAAAATGCAGGAAGACCAGATGAAGTGTCAGGCTCAATTTGAGAGGCTTTCACTTTCCCTCAATTCAGCAGATACAGAAATCAGGAACATAAAACAGAATTTCCAGGATCAGCATTCGCGTGACCTTATGGAATTCGAGGAACACATGTTCAAGATTACAAAGCCTTCCGCTGAAATCCGGGAACTTCTTAACGAAGCAAAGGAACAGCTGCGTTCATGCGGTCAGGTAAACCTTATGGCTCCTGAAGAATTTAACGAAGTTAAAGATAGATATGAACGACAGAAAGCAAATTACGAGGACACTCAGAAATCCCTTGATAACCTTATCCGTGTAAGCGAGGAAATCAAGTCAAAATCTTCTGAAATGTTCCTTGAAACATATAACAAGATTAAAAAGAACTTCCACAATATGTTCCGACGTCTGTTTAACGGAGGACGCGCAGAACTCAGGTTGGAAGATCCACAGAACGTTCTCACAAGCGGTATTGATATTCTTGCGCAGCCGCCTGGAAAGAAGCTTGAAAGCATAGCCCTTCTTTCTGGCGGAGAAAAAACAATGACTGCCGTAGCGCTGTTGTTTGCAACCTATCAGGTTCGACCAAGTCCTTTCTGTCTTTTGGACGAAATTGATGCCGCTCTTGATGACAAAAACGTTTCAAGCTTTGTAACAACACTTGAAAGTTTTGCAAATGTTTCTCAGTACATTGTGATTACCCACAACAAAAAAACTGTAATGGGTGCAAGTACAATGCTTGGAATCACAATGGAAGAATCCGGTGTAAGTAAAATCATTGCACTTCGCCTTGATGAGGACATCAAAATAGGAGCGCGTCTGGACAAAGACAGCGACAGTTTTGTAGAGGAAGATGTTCCACCGGAAGAAAATACATACATTCCTCCGCGACCACCTAAGCGTATCTACAATCCGGACGGAACAATTACTGATCCGGAACTTGAGCGCATAAAGAAAGAGGAAGAAGAACGCAAAGCCGAAGAAAAGCGTCTTGCAAAAGAAGCTAAAAAAGCCGCAGAAGCAGCTGAGGCCGCTGCATCCGAAGAAATGGGCGCAGATACAGAAAACAACAAAACGGAACAACGGGATTCTGTAAAAGAATCAGAAGTTCAGGAAGAAAAATAAAGGGATTCTGCAGAAAAAAAATGTTTGATGTGCAGGAATATTTGGATCAATTAAGAGACCTCATTGACGAGAACCGGAAAATTGCTCTTGCAATTGCAGGCGGATTGATTGCCGTCCTTATCCTTATATTGACTCTTATGATTGTCTCGGATCAAAAAAGCAAGGCATTAAAAAAAACTGCAATCGATCCCAAAAAGCTGGTAATCGACCAGCCTTTGCTTGTACCGGACGGGCCTGCCGTACCGAACGGCTACATAACAAGCCGTACCCCGGCAAAAAGCTGGACGGAGAAAGATATTGAACAGTGGTTCACGGAGCCTGACAAAGAGGAAGTTGAAAAACTGGGTGACGCGAATGACAGGATAATAAATGAAATAATTGGAGCAGCTCCATGAAATTAAAAAAATTCAAATTCGGATTGATATTCATTCTTTCAGTATTTGCTTTTTCATGTGCATCAACTCCGAAAATTCAAAACACTCCGGAACCTGAAACTGAAGAACTTCCGGCAGAAAACGAACAGGCACAGGACATAAGTCCCGCTTCTGAAACAGAAAAAAACACAGACACCTCAGATAGCATAGAAGATACAGACGAATCTACGTTCCGTCAGGACGATGTTCCTTATGAGGATTTTTTACCAGAAACCGAAAGAATAGAACCGGACGAACTTGAAGAACTTCCGGAACTTGAAGAAGACGCTGAAAACCCGATTGTAGAACCAGAACCTGTAATAGAACCGGAAATTCAGGAAACTGTTCCAGAAAACACGGAAGCTGAGAAAGAAATAAAACCTCAAGAAGAAAACAATCCTCCAGAAGACACAGAAGAAAATTCTGCCGCTGAACAAAAATCAGACAGCACGGAAGATACAGAATCTGAAAACGAAAGCTTGCAGGATGAAAAAGTTTCAGAAACAGAAGAAAATACAGAATATGAAAATATTTCCGCTGAACCGGATTATGAACTTGAAGAAAAAAAGGAAATCATCCCTTCCCGCTCAATTACGATCGGTAAAAACCAGCTGATTAACATTGTATACCCAGGAAAAGGCTGGATTTATCAAGGAAACATTGATT
>JAFOSK010000079.1 GCA_017392945.1 Treponema sp. | reverse complement strand
GCCAGGCTGGTGTCGACTCATAACAGCCTTTCGACCTCTCGACATCACAAATGTAATGAATATATCTGTAAAAAACAAGGCTTTTTTACTGAAAAACGAACGATTCGTAGATTCCAGAAAATCATTAAAATAAAAAAATCGGCTTTACAGCAATTCCAGGCATTGTCTGGGATGTACTTCAGAAAGACTGGTCAGAACAGGTAAAATCTTTTGAAGATGTATTTTTGCAGGATAAAAAAGCCCGTTCAATTGCGAAGGATCTGATATGAGGATTATATACGGTCTTCTAAGCCTATGCTTTCTTATATTTTTTCATGAGCTCGGCCATTTTCTAGCTGCAAGAGTATTCGGCGTGACAGTTGAATCTTTTTCCATTGGTTTCGGTCCGATTCTCTTTCATAAAAAAAGAGGCACAACAGATTACCGGATTTCGCTGATTCCGTTAGGCGGCTACTGCGGAATGAAGGGTGAAAAAGATTTTTTCAATTCCTTAGAAGCCGGACTTGATCATATCCAAGCTGAAAATGACTCTCTTTACGGTGTTCATGCGTTAAAAAGAATTGCAATTGCATTTGCCGGACCATTTTTCAATCTTCTTTTCGCTTTTTTCGGATTCACTTTAATAGCAATAATCGGATATTCATATTATTCATTCTCAAACAAAATTATTCTTGCAACCGATATATACCCTGAACTTCACAGTGCAGCAAAAGACGCGGGAATTATGTCCGGAGACGAAATAATCCGTATCAACAACAGAGAGATTGAGAATTTCAGGGATCTTATGGAAGAAATAAGCCAAAGACCTGACGAAAAGATAAAGCTTACAGTTTTGCGTGACAAAGAGCTGCTTGAATTTTCACTCCGCACAGAAATTGACAAATCTACAGGCTCTGGCAAAATTGGCGTTATTGCAGCTGACAAAGAAGCAGAAAAATATGAAGCAAAAAGATATTCTTTCTTTCCAGCAATTATCCAAGGTGCAAAGGAGTGCGGAAAAATTATATTCCTTACCGGAAAAGGAATTTTTTCGCTATTTAAAGGCGTTGATATAACAAAAACTGTATCAGGACCTGCAAGAATTGCAGATATGATGGGAAACATAATTAAAGAGAGCTTTGCAGATGGAGTTCGTACGGGAATTGTGAATCTTTTTAATTTTTGCAGTATAATAAGTATTTCTCTTTTTATAATGAACCTGCTTCCTGTTCCAATATTGGATGGGGGACTTATACTTTTTGCGCTGATTGAACTGATTTCACGCAGAAAAATTTCTCCAAAAGTGTTATATTATATCCAGTTTGCAGGAGTTGCTTTTATCGTGATGCTCTTTTTAATCGGGCTTAACGGAGACATAAACTATTTTATAGATTTGATAAAGGGTAAAAAATGAAGAATTTTTTTTCGATAATTACAATTTTCATTCTGGCAGCTGTAACAGCTTCCGCTCAATCGCATATATCAACACAGGCTCATCAGGAAGCCGTTTCTATGATTATTCCGGCTTCTGCTCCTGGAGAATTTGAACAATCCTACTTCAGTATTGGAAAAGACGGTTTCCTTATCAAATGGTCTTCTGATAATCAAGGTGAACACTATCAGATAACAGATCTCGAAATAAAAATGGCAGTTGTCTCACCAAATGGAAAAGAAATTGCTGTTTACGAAACTGATGGAGGCACAACGAACCGCGTTTCTGTATGGAACTGGGATACGCTTTCAAGAAAATATGCCCGCCGCTTTACAGATTCCATAACTTCCCTTTCATACTCAAAAAAAGGAACTTATCTTATCGTTGGCACGGCAACAGTTGACGGGGCTGTATTCATAAATTCACAATCAGGAGCAGTAATCAACAAAATTACAGATTCAACAGGAATAATAAATTATTCAACTACAAGTGATTCTGAAAAAACAGCCGTAATGTATTCTCCTGCAGGAAATCTTTCTTACTACAACCTTTCCACAGGAAAACTGAAAAAAAGGTTCAGTACAATTCAGGCTCTGTCGCAAACAATATTGTTCAACAACTCGCTTTATTTTGCAGGTGTTTCCGACAACACGATATATATCTGCCATGCCCTTACAGGAAAAATCATAAAAACAGTTTCTGCTCAGAATCCAATTCTTCTATCTTCAGAAAATGATTCATGTCTATTCTATCTTGAAAACAATGGAAAAGGCAGTTATACACTGCAAATGCTTGAAAATGAAAACAATCAGGGACTCACAGCTCCTCGTATTGTAAAAAATATGAAAGGGCCGCGCGGAAATGAAATCATCATCTGTGGAACAAAAATGGACAATTATATAATGCTTGGCTCAAAATCTGGTGCAGTGTATAAAATAGATGCTCAGCCAGAAACGGAAGCAGCGCAGATCCCAATCCTTACGGAAAATACTTACGATAAAATTCTTGACATGTGTCCTTATGGTGAAGAATTTTACTTTCTCACAAGAAATGCTATCTATAAATCTTCTTATGACACAGGTATAGTAAACAGACTCGGAACAAATCCTGGTCAGACTCAAGTTATTTCTTATGGAGACAAAGTAATTCTATGGTCAAAGGGAACAAAAAATGCTGTTCAGCTGTATGATTATTCAAAACCGGAAATAACCACGCTTTTTGAACCTTCAAGCTCCCTGCAATCAGTCCGCTTATTCGGAAACACTCTTATAGAAATGGAAAGCAATTCCATTGTCTGTACATACGATATGGACACGAAAAAATTTTCACAGGTTTATACAGGAGCCGGACTGCAGGATGCAGTTTTGATGAATGATGAAAAACTTTACGTTGCAAAATCTTATGCAACGAATCCGAAATCCGCACTTCTTTGTGTTGACATTTCAACTCGGGAAACAGTACCTATGAATCTTAACGGAAATGTTTCATTTGCACTTTCTGCAAATGGAAACGATATTTATGGTATAAACATTATTTCTGAGGGAGCGTCCAGAAAAACAACCGTATTCAAATTTAATACAATGTCAAAAACAACAACGACAATCATCAGTTTTAAGGATGAGGATCCAGATGCATTCACTTACCTAAAATATCCTTTTTTGTACACAAATATCGGAAAAGATACAATCCGATCATGCAACCTTTCCCTGAGTAAGAATTTTGCATTCCGGCGCTCTGCCAGTCTTCCAATAAAAGTCTGCCAGAACGCAACCCGAGTTGTAATTCTAAACAAAGACGGAAGCATAAGCTGGTATAACAGTGACCGCCCGCCGGTACTTGCAGATTGGTACCTTACAAAAGACGGTCAATGGTTTGAATTCTAACGCGGAGTTACATAAGGAAAATCACGATTTCAACCTACGGAACTCCATTACTCCAGAAGCAATTTTTGATATACAGAAATGTATTCGTCTGCAGATCTGCTCCAGCTGAAATCAGAAGCCATTCCGTTGTACTGCATTTTACGCACGGCAGATTTATCATGAAAAATACCTAAGGCCCATTTTACTGTGTTATAAACAGCATCTGGGGTAAGATCGTAAAATTTAAAACCATTAGAGTTGTCAGAATCCTGGGAAAAATTTATTACCGTATCTTCAAGGCCGCCTGTTGCATGTACTATAGGAAGAGTTCCATAAAGCATTGAATAAATCTGATTCAATCCGCAAGGCTCATATTTTGAAGGCATAAGAAAATAATCACTTCCAGCTTCTACGATATGACTTATTTCTTCACTGTAGCCTATATAAGATGCAAAATTTTCAAATTCACCGCTCAGATATCTGACTTCATTCTCACACCATTGTTCCCCCTGCCCGACAACAATAAACTGAGCATTAAAATCACGGCACATTCTGTACATGCAGCCGTAATAAGGAGCAAACAATTCCTTTATTCCTTTTTGTTCCACCATACGGGAGATAATACCGATAACAGGAATCTCAGAATCCTGTCTTAATCCAAATTTTTTCTGAAGATAGGATTTACAGACAGATTTTCCGCTTAGATCATCTTTTGAATAATTCTTTATCAGATATTTATCACTAACAGGATTCCATTCCGCGGTATCGGCACCGTTAATAATTCCAAGAAAGACGTCATCCAGACTTCTGAGCAAAGCATCAAGTCCACAACCACCCTTAGGAGTCTTTATCTCTTTTGCATAGGTTTTGGAAACCGTTGTCACGAAATCAGAATTGTAAATTCCTGCCTGAAGGAAATTCAGACCGCCAAAACGGGAAATATGCGCATCAAACTTGTAAGAATCAGAGAGTCCTAAAAGCCGATAAGCACAGTCCGGATAAGCCCCCTGATAACCCAAATTATGAATTGTAAATACGGTTTTGGTATTCGGAAAATTATTTCGTTCAATAAAGTTCAATATGACAGGAGTCATTGCGGCAGACCAGTCATGAGAATGAATTATATCAGGAATCCAACCGATTGCCCGGCACATGGCAAAAACAGCCCTGCAAAGAACAGAAAAACGAAGAGGATTGTCATGAAAATCCTTTTCGTAATTATTTCCGTATATTCCATCCCTTCCGAACAACCTTTCTTGGTCAATAAAATAATATTCAAGATTTCCGTGACATTCGTTATTAACTCCCAAAAACGAATCCTGACAAGAGTAAAGATCAGCTAGAATATCAGACCAACCAGTACTTACAAGAAGGCTCTTTTTTACTAAAGAAAGCATGTCCCGGGAAATACTGTAATATCGAGGCAAAACAACCTTAACGTCATTTCCTTTTAAAGCAAGGGTGCGGCTTAATGCCGTAACAGCGTCCGCAAGCCCACCCGTCTTTGCAAAGGGAAGAACTTCAGCAGAAACCATCAGAATTTTCATTTTGATTCTACAGCAGCCTTGAAAGATTCTTTAGAATTTAAGATTGTCGATTCCGCAACACAATAAGAAATCCTGAACCAGCCTTTACCTGCGAAACCTGTTCCAGGGGCACAAAGAATATTAAATTTCTTAAGATGATCACAGAAAGCCATGTCATCATCGTTCCAGCCGTCCGGTACCTTAACAAAGAGATAAAAAGCCCCCTGAGGCTTTGCATATTTCAGACCGGCATAATCCATAACTTCCATGATTTCCTTACACCGCTTTTCGTAAAGGGAGTAGTCGCATTTTGCATTCCAGCTTTTTGCAATAACCTTCTGGAAGAATGCCGGTGCATTTACAAATCCAAGTACCCTTGTACAAAAAATACATGCACTTACCATAAGGGCCGCATCATCTGCGGCAGGATTTACGGCAATATAACCTATTCGTTCACCTGGAATGCTAAGATTTTTTGCAAAAGAAGTAACCACAACAGCATTTTTATAAACCGGAAACACAGATGCAACCTTTTCAGTTCCATAAGTAATTGCGCGGTAAGGTTCATCGCAGATAATAAATGGATAGCGGCCTGTTTTTTTACCGTGTTCAAGAAGAACTTCTGCAAGGCTTTTTATTTCTTTTTCAGAATATATCTTTCCTGTAGGATTATTCGGAGAATTTATAATTATAGCAGCAGTTTTTTCTGTAAGTGCGTCACGAATATTCTCTATATTCAGGCTGAAATCTTCATTTGTTTTTACAGGAATAATTTCCCCGCCATGATTTCGAACATAATGATTATATTCTGCAAAATAAGGACAAGGGGCAAGAACCTCATCACCTTCATCAACAAGAGCCTTAATAACACAGTTAAGGGCAGCAGCAGCACCAACAGACATTACAATATTTTCGTAGCCAATTTCAACACCTTGTTCAATTGACGTTTTTTTTGCCATCGCCTTGCGCACTTCAACATATCCTGGATTAGGCATATAGCCGTGACACATATGGCTTGTATCAAGTGCGACCTCTTTTATAGCATCAATAACTTCTTCAGGCGGATCCAAATCAGGATTTCCAAGACTGAAATCAAAAACGTTTTCTTCTCCGAATTTCTTCTTAAGGAGAATTCCTTCCTCAAACATTTTTCTTATTACGCCGTTAGCAGGGCTTTCAATAATTGCTTTAATCTTCTTTGATATCATAATATATCCATTATATCATTTCTTTTGATTAAGTGAAACTTCCTGAACAAATTTCTCATTTTTTCTCATATTGAAAAAAAAAAGGAATAAGGATATATTCTAAATATGAAAAAGACAACTATATTTGCATTAGCATTTGCAGTGCTTACAGCAGTTTCTGCAACAGCACTCCCTTTTAACGAAAAACTTTCTACAACAGATCTGGAAAAAATCAACAACGGAGAAGTACTTATCAAGAGTATTGATAAATACAAGAACATGGCACTTAACAGTGATAATCCGGGAGCAACAAAGCTCCGTCAGATTGTTCTTGATCATAATCCGAACTACCTTGCAGAAATCATTCAGGTTAAGCCAATCGCAGGGAACGAAGACCTTGATACAAAAATCGCAGCCGTACTTGAAGATGTAGAATCTTATGCAGGAATTCCGTATTGGTCAGTTTATCATAACAGATATTTTGATCTTTATGAAACAGCAATTATAAACAAAATCAACCAGATTGATGAAAATACAAAGCTGATTGATTCAACAATAGATATCGGACCGTTCGGACTAACAAAAGTTCCGATTCAGATTGAAAAAACAGATGACTATCTTCTGTATCAGATGACAAATGATCAGACTTTGAACCACATGGGAATCACGTGTGTAAAGAAAAAAAACATGAAATCTCTTATCCTTCTTTTCAAAGACGGCGATAACTGGATTCTTTACGGAATCGGCGCTGTAAAAGCTCCAAAACTTTCTATGTTTGAAAAGAGAATTGAGCGTTCATTCATAAACAAGACAAAAACATTCTGTTCTTTTGTGTTCTCAAAGCTTTAATCTAAAATCTTAAATTTCAATTCCCCCTTCGCCCAGAACTTCTTGAAGTGTGCGAAAGGGGTATTATTTTAACCTTTCATAAGCAGCTGTTTTTCTCAAATATTGCCGTTCAGCTTCTCTTTTGCCGTATTTTTCAATTACAGTTGGATACTCCTTAAAAAGAGATCTTCCAAGGGCAATGCCTTCCGTATCAAAATCAAAACCAACAGCATTAAGAATAGTCGGCATAAGGTCAAAAGATGAATAGTCTCTTGCCCTGTTTAATCCCGAAGTTTCTGCTATAGGATTTATGTATACATTATAGACCCGGCGCATGGAATCAATCTTAGAAGAAGGAACTGCGCTTATTTTTCTGATAAAATTATTAAGCGGCGCATCAAGATATGCGTGGTCTCCGGTAATTACAATTGTTGTGTCCTTAGCCCACTCCTGCTTTTTTATCCAGGAAATAAACTCACCAACCAGACGGTCACTGCAGTCAAAGACATTTTCAATCTGCGAAGGGTAAATATTCCTGCATTTTTCGCATTTATACCCATTTGGAAAATGAGTATCAACCGTAAGCATGCTGAACGAAAATTTTTCTCCGGAAGCCGCAAGTTCTTCCAGCTCAATTTTAGCCATATCGTAAAGTTTCTGGTCTTCAAATCCCCAGAAAACCTGATAATCTTCTGGAATAAGGTTATGATTCTTATAATATTTTATATCATGCACTTCAACACTATGATTTTCAAGAATGAGATCACGGTTTTCAAACTGCTTTTCGGAGCCCATTGCAAAAACATTTCTGTAGCCTTGCTCAGAAAGATAGTCATACAGAGATTTAGCCTTCGCAAGGCACTTCATGTTGCCATCTGAATCCTGAGAAAATGGAAGAAAATAAGGCACAGCCAATGTCTTAGAAAGAATTCCAGCAGAAGTCCAAGCAGTAGCCTCAAGATTTTCAAGACCTCCGTTTCCAGACAAAGAGCCGAAAACCGTATTTTCAGAGGCAATTTCCGTAAGTTCTGGAATCAGGTTATATTTCAAGATTCCGCCATGCTCAACATCAGAAAAGGAGCCTTCCATTGATTCAAGAAAAATATAAATAAGGTTATTTGTTTTTCCATACGGAGCAGAAAGAGTTACGCTTTCGTATGGAATAAAATTTTCATCATAAAAATCGGAGTTTTCAGGAGCTTTATTTACAAGAGAACTGATATAAATATAGTTCCAACCTTTATTAAAAGTAAACGTAAATGCAAGTGAAAAAACAAAGCAAAAAAGAGTGATAAAAAAAGACTTCTTAGGATCAGGGATGACTTTCTTTTTTAAATAAAATCCCAGACGTACAAAAAAATACGCAAGATAAATCAATATCGAAGGAAGTACAAATCCTAAAAAAATCGAAAGCCCCGTTCCAGAATCATGTCCGGTTGTATCTGCAGAAAGAACAAAAAATACATTCCAATGTTTCTGCATCGGATAATTAGCATTTGCCCACGGATTTACAAGCATAAATAGCCAGAACGCAATAAAAAAAACATCAGAAAACACAAACATCAGGACAGATTTAAACTTATTAGACATAAAATTATTATATCACGTTTGAGAAATAAATGAAAAGATATCGTAAGCACTATTTTAATCACGCAGTTTGCTTAAAAAACGCGAAAAAAAACTCCTGCAGCAAAATTCTGTTGCAGGAGTCTTTCTGAAGCATCACACTAAAGGATGTCTTTCATGAATTCTTCAAGCTTTACGCAGAAGGCCTTCATTTCGTGCGGCTGAATGTCACCAATGTTTGCAATTCGGAACGTATTTATATTGCCGAGTTTTCCCGGGTAAATTGTAAATGCATATTTCTTTGCAAAATCATGGAGTGCTTCAAAGCTGTACTTATCAGATTTAGGTTCAAGAATCGCTGTAATAAGGTGACTTTGATTTTCTTCCTTTACAAGCATTTCAAGACCTAGCTTCTTTACAGTTTCTACAAGAATCTTCCAGCATGCAATGTAGCGTTCAGCCCTCTTTTCAACAGTTTCAACCTTTGTTTCAATGATTGCCTGTCTTAAAGCATAAAAAGTCTGAACAGGAGGAGTAAATCGGGTCTGATGAGTCTTCTGGAAATACTGATACTGATCCCAAAGATTCAGGTAGTAATTACGGATTGGAATGTTCTTTGTAGCTTCAAGAGCTTTTTTGTTACAAATAACAAAACCGACACCAGCCATACCCTGAATATTCTTGTTAGAAGTTGAAGCAATAAAATCAACTCCAATATCCTTAAGATCCATAGGAATTCCGGCATAAGCAGAAACAGCATCAAAAATTGTTGTCATTCCGTATTTTTTTGCCATCTGACAGATATCCTTGATTGGATTCAAAAGACCAGTTGTAGTCTCGTGGTAAACACCTGCAAGATGAGTATACTTACCGGAAGCAAGAACCTTTTCAAGAGCCGCAAGATCAATCGGCTCATAAGTAGAACTTTCAAAAACGTCAAAATTCAGCTTGTGAACGCCGGCAATTTTTGCAAGCCTGTTACCGTAAGATCCGTTATCAATTACAAGAAGCTTTCCGTCATCCGGGACAACAGAACAAACCATTGCTTCATCAGCACCAGTTCCAGAACAGCCGAACATTACAGTTGTATATTCTTCAGGATCAGCAACAAAACGTGTAAGTTCAGTTGCACACCACTCCATAAGATCACCGAATTCATATTCACGCGGGCAGATATCGCTCTGAACCTGAGCATACTTTACGCTGTCAGTAGTAGTAGCCGGGCCAGGATTCAAAAGAACTTCGCGGCGGATAGAATAAAGCGATTCGTTTTCTTTAATGCGCGGCCAGATCTGTGTAAGCGCACGTTCAAGCATTGATTCATCATCAATTTCAGTCCATGCATAGTATTCAACCTTATGAACGTAAACCGGTTCGCCTGAAACACTAACCTGCTTCAAAGCCGACTCATAATCAAGCTTAATCAAATCAGCAGATGACTTGTAATATGCCATCATTTTTTCAAGACATGATTTAGAAATTTTAGTAATTCCAACAAGTTCTCCGGCCGGTTCAGGAATAACAGATTTATCCTTGCTTACATCATTCAAAACGCCGTCTGCATCAGCAGCAAGATAAACTTCGTCGTGGCTGTTAGATTTTCCGCTTGCAAGAATTACGTTTGCTCTCTGTTCATTCTGAAGCACAGTAAGGCCTACAGAATCATAAATCAAGTCACTTTCAAGAAGAATAAAATCGCCCTTAATATAAGGAACGCAGACTTCAAGAGTTCCCATGCTGCTTGTATTCGCATAGTTTTCATTCTTTACAGTCTTAATCACATGATATTTCTTTGCAAGTTCGTCATAATATTCAGAACAGTGACCTGTTCCAATAATGATTTCTTCAATTCCGGCAGCGATAAGCTTCTGCACAGAACGTTCAACCATAGGAACACCGTCAATTTCAATAAAACCTTTTGGCATAAGTTTAGTTCTGTCACCAAATCGAGAGCCAAGCCCGCCCGCTACAATTACAGCCTGTCTAATCATATACGCTCCAATATTTTATATATAAAGGGGAAAAGCCTTTCCCCTGCGTCACACTTTGTTGTGCCGCACCCCTTTCTCCTGGGGAAGAATCCCCAAGCCCCTCTTTTATGAATTCAGAAAATTCATAAGAGCAATCTTATTTTCTTTAGGAGTGCTCTTAGGACGGCCTAAATCTTTTCTTGCTCCCTTAGTTACAAGAACTTCTACAAAAGTGAGTTTCGACTTTGATTCAGAATCATTCAATGCAGCATCAAGTTCTTCCGGAGTTTCAACTTTAAGAACATTTTCATAGCCGCATCCGGCAGCAATTGCACAAAGGTCAATCTGACGTCCAACAGTAGGCTGACCGCCAACGCTGTCGTGAGCACCGTTGTTCAATACAAAATGAATCATGTTTGAAGGAGCACGGGTTCCGATTGTCGCCATTCCTCCCATCTGCATGATAGAAGCACCGTCACCGTCAATGCAGTAAACCTGACGGTCTTTTTTCTGCATTGCAATGGAAAGAGCAATCTGGCTTGCGTGTCCCATTCCTCCTACAGTAAGAAAGTCTTTTTCGTGGCTCATTCCATGCTTATCGCGAAGTTCATAAAGTTCGCGGCTTGCCATACCGGTTGTAGAAACAAATGCTGTGCTGGCATCCGCAGAAAGCATGATTTTCTCAATTGCTTCTTCCCTAGACATTTTCCCTTCTACAGGTATGTTATTTACAAGCTTATAGTCATCAAATGTTCCCTTGCGGATTACAAACGCATACTGAGCGTTGTTTTCACGGATGTAGCTGTATGCCTTTTCAAACTGAGCAGGAAGATCTGCTTCGTTTTCAGAAAGTACTTCGTAAGGAACCTTCATTGCATCAAGGAGTTCACATGTAACTTTTCCCTGCTTTACATGCTGCGGTTCGTCATGAACACCAGGTTCTCCTCGCCAGCCGATCACAATCAGCATTGGAATTGAATATACATCAGGATCCGCAATGGAAAGGAGTGGGTTTACCATGTTTCCTTCCCCGGAATTCTGCATATAAATCATAGGAATTTTTCCTGTTGCAAGGTGATATCCAGTTGCAAGTGCTGTTGCGCTACCTTCATTTGCAGAAATTATATGCTTTTCTGCAGGTGCATTGTCTGTAACATACGCACAGAAATTTTTCAAAAGAGAATCAGGAACCCCCGCAAAAAAATCAGTTCCATTCTTCATCAATAAATCATAAAAATAAGACGGTCGAATCATTTTTTTTCTCCTGACTTAAAGCATTTTTATAGATAGTCTGAATGCCAGTTTAATGTTACCCCCATGAAAATTGCCTGCGCTATCTCAAAAACGCGTCCAATTCGCCACAGCTGAGGTTGTTATGGTAAAATATTCACGCATTTTTTTTCAAAAATTGCAGCACTCCTCAAAATGGCTCATTGTCCACATTTTTGCTATCGTTCCGGCAATTTTACGGATTCAACCCAAAAAAGACATTCTGCACAAATAAGCTTATTTGGTGCCTGGAATCAATTCTAGAATCTGCTTAATTGGCATACAGTCGTCATTTACTTCAAGACTGCGTTCCGCCTTAAGAATTTTTTCTGCAACACGCTGCATTGCAGGATAGCTTGCACGAAGCATGTGGTTGGCATAAATAATAATGTTTGCCCCCCATTCTGCAAGTTCATCTTCTGTGAACTGATTGTAAGTTGTAGGCACAAGAACAATAGGAATACCCGAATATTCTTTTCTGAATTTCTGACAGAATTCCTTTATATCTTCTCCTGATTTATCCTTAGAATGAATCATAACACCGTCTGCACCAGCCTTTACAGCTGCATATGCCTTACTCAAAGCTTCTTCAACAGAATATCCGGCAATAATTTCTTCAATTCTGGCAATAATCATAAAGTCTTTAGTAACCTGAGCTTTTTTGCCGGCAGCAATCTTTTCACAGAATTCTTCTTCAGTAGCAAGAACCTGTTTTGCCTCTGTACCAAACAGAGAATTCTTCTTAAGCCCTTTTTTATCTTCAATGATTACGGCACTTACACCGTTTCGTTCAAGAGTTCTTACCGTAAATACAAAATGTTCAGGAATATCACCAGTATCGCCATCATAAATAATAGGTTTTGTAGTACATTCAAG
>JAFOSK010000078.1 GCA_017392945.1 Treponema sp. | reverse complement strand
CGGCGCTCACTCCGTTTCAAATACTGTTTGATTTCTTTGCTTTTTGAAGTTGTTTAAAATAAAAAAAGGTTTCTGCATTTGTGCAAAAACCTTTCTATCGGGCAAACAGGATTTGAACCTGCGACCTCAACGTCCCGAACGTCGCGCGCTACCAGCTGCGCTATTGCCCGTAAAAAAAATGTCCGAAATTGTTCAGTCGCAGGATGCGACCTCAACGTCCCGAACTTGAAAATAGAAGAACCGTTAAGAAAAATTGCGAAGACTTGGAGCAATTTTTTAGGTTCTACTTACAGGCAACGCGCTACCAGCTGCGCTATTGCCCGTAAAAATGTTGTTCTAAGTTATCTAGTCGCATAATGTGACTCTAATATCCCGAACATGTAAAAAGCCTTCCTTAATCGGAAGGCCTAGCGCGAGTGACGGGGCTCGAACCCGTGATCTCCGGCGTGACAGGCCAGCGCGATAACCAGCTTCGCTACACCCGCGTGATGTAATCTATAATATCTAATATAAAAAAAAAGGTCAAGATTTGATAGGAAAAAAATAGCACTATAAAAAATATGGCTTTATTCTTGCGAGGGGGGGGGAAATATTCCGTCGCTAGTGTCGAGGAAGGCATTCATTCGCACTCATGAAGGGAAATCTGATAAATGTCTGCCTTGTTCTTTCATAAGCCGCTTTATAGTAGGGTTAAAAAAAATATCTTTCAGAAAGTGTCTTAGTTCCAAGAATTTTGTCAATATGAATTTCCGTTTGTTGGAGTTTTCAGATGTCTGTTTTATTTTTGTGGCAAATTTGATTTTTATGGTCTAGAATATTATATAGAAGTTGAATTCATTTGCAGCAAGAGAGGTCCTTATGAAAATTGAAAACAGTGATTTTGGCTATCGTTTCAATGGAAAAGTCTTTGAATTTTTTTTGGATGAAAAAGACTATCCGGAAATTGTCGAGTATGAGGATATTTTTGTAACAGGGAGTTTCAATGACTGGCGTAAATCTGCTGATCCGGCATGGAAGCTTACAAAAAAAATTGTAAAAGGAAAGTGTGTTTTCGTTCTTCCTAAAAGCGTGGATTCTGTTTCTGTTCCCGGTAATTCCGGTTATCCTGAATTTAAGTTTTTTGTTCTCGGGAAAGACAATATAATATATATTCCTTTTTCTGATAAGTCTTATAACAGATTTGGTTTTAATAAAGTCATCCTTTTTGACGATGACGATATAAAGTCTTTTGCCGGTCTAAAACAGCTTTCCTTCTGCCAGAAAAACCTTGATGAATTTGATCTTGAATGTCCTGCTTGCCGTGCAGAACTTTCTAATATACGGCTTGTTCCTGGAACGAGAAGTCTTTTCAGAGGGTATCATCCGTTTAAAAAGAGTTTTAATAGTTCTGATCTAGAAGAAATGCGCTTTAAATATGTTGAAAAGGCTTTTACTCTTTATGGATTCCGATCCTGCATATCACTGAGCGGTCATGAAGTTTCTTCCGGTTTGCAGGGAGAGGAAACGCCCGCCTATCTTGATGAAATAAAGAAGAACGGTAATGTTCTGTGGACTTCCATGGATTATGAGCTTATCTATTATCATTCTGACTCAGCACTGTTTTCAAATCTGCTGCATTCGGTCTGCTCGTTCATAATTTCTCATCCGGGACCATTTTATATTCATTGCCGTGTTGGAGGGGACAGAACAGGCGTTTTCAGTGCGGTTCTTGCGGCTCTTTGCGGTGCAACCTGGAAAGATATTGCAAGGGATTTTTATAAAACTGTTCTTAGTGGAATCGGTGATTACCGCGATGAGAAACTTCTTCGCTATTCAATCAGAAAGATGATCAGATACGATCCTGCTTTTGCAAAAGATCTTGCTCATCTTATGCAGAGCTATTTTATAAAGGAAAAGATTTTATCATCTTCGGAAATTGGTCAGCTAATAGAAAAACTTACTGCTGTTCCAAAAAAGAAAGAGACAGATTTTTTTAATTTTCAGGATATGCATATTTGTGCAAAACGTTCTGCAAAAATTTGATTCAATTGAGATTCTTTATTATATTATAAGGGCAAGTGTTAGATGAAATTCAATGTTATTATCTTTTGGTCTATTAGCCTGCGTTCTGTGTTTTGAGTAGGAACTTGCGAATTGAAATTGGGGGAAAATATGTCTGAATCTTGTAATCATGATTGCGGTTCGTGTGGTAAATCCTGTGAAAATCGTGATATGCATGTAAAGCTTCGTGATGGAAGCAGTGTAAAAAAAGTAATCGGAATTGTCAGCGGCAAGGGTGGTGTAGGAAAGTCACTTGTAACAAGTCTGCTTGCCTGCAAAATTGCAAAAGACGGCTATAAGGCTGCCATTCTTGATGCGGATATTACAGGTCCTTCAATTCCTGAAAGTTTCGGAGCTGGTCTTTCCCGCGCAGAGGGAGACGGTCAGTCTCTTAATCCGGTAGTTACGGATTCCGGGATTCAGCTTATGTCCATGAATTTTCTTCTTGAAAATGAAAATGATCCTGTAATCTGGCGTGGACCTGTGATTGCCGGTGCCGTAAAGCAGTTTTGGACAGATGTAAATTGGAAGGATGTTGATTTTATGTTTGTTGATATGCCTCCTGGAACAGGCGATGTTCCTCTTACGGTGTTCCAGTCGCTTCCTGTTGACGGCATAATCGTTGTTTCTTCCCCGCAGCAGCTTGTCCGCGTTATTGTGGAAAAAGCTGTAAAAATGGCGAATATGATGAATATTCCGATTATCGGGCTTGTAGAAAATATGAGCTATGTAAAATGTCCTGACTGTGGAAAATCTATCACTGTATTCGGAAAAAGCAATATCGAAAAGATCGCAGAGAACTTTGGACTTGAAGTGCTTGCAAAAATTCCTATGGAAGAATCAACGTCTTCAGCTGTTGATGCTGGCGATGTAGAGAGCATTAATGTTGATTATCTTGATAATGCGGCTGCAAAGATAGAATCTCTATTAAATCAGGCTTAAATATGCGTTTTCCGGGGCTTCCTGTTGCTGGCTGTCCCGGAAAATCTCCTGGGATTTTAGTTTGTTTCCGGTTTGAGCCCGTCAACCAGGAACTGTTCCGGGATTTTTGACGGTCGTCCGTCTTTGTAAACGCTTGCCCATGTAACATCGGCTTCTGCGCATACAGTTCCATCTTCTTTTTTTATTGTCTGATGGAATTCTCCCATTATATGCTTCAATTTTACAGGCATTGTTTCAATAAAAAGCTTGTCATCCAAAAAAGCTGAGTTCTTATAATGAATGTCAATGTGCGTTACGTAAAGGCTGTAGCCATCGGCAACGATTCCTTTGTAGTCAAATTTTGCAGCGTGCAGAAAATCCATTCTGGCGTGTTCCAAATAATTCAGGTAAACGGCGTTATTAACATGATTGTACGAATCGCATTCATAAGACCGTACAACAATTTCAGTAGTGTGTTTCATTCTTTTATTATATTTTTTTCTCTTATGTGCGTAAAGGCTTTTGCAAACCGGTGTTTCGCAGCCCGCTTGCGCTCGGTCTTCGCACCCCTTCGGGCTGCTACGCCTTTTGCTCCGCAAAACTGCTCCATACCGGCGCAGGATAGTTCAAAAAAAAAATAAAACACGCTATTATAGGAATATGAACCGTATTTTTTTAGTTTCGTTATTTTCTTTTGTTGTGTTTTCAGCCTGCTCTAGAATTCCTGATTCTCTTCAGGATAAAAAAGAAGCTGAGTTCCGGCGTTATGCAAGAAATGCTGCTGCTGATGTTCGGTCTGTTCAGGAAATGAGACGTAAAGCAATTGCAGAATATGTAAAGAAAACTTCAGTGCATGATAAAGTATGTCAGCTCTTTATAGAAAATATAGAAGGGGACTCTGTTTTTGTTCCTGTAGAAAAGGATTTTATTCCCGGCGGCTATCTTTTTTTTAGTTATAACCTAGCGGATAGCCCGGAAGGAATCATGCGGTTTACAGATTCGATACGTTCATATTGTGTAAAAAATGGTTCCGTTCCTCCGTTTCTGGCAATTGATCAGGAGGGCGGATTTGTAAACCGGCTTAGAACTGTAAATGGACCGCTTCCTTCTGCAAAAAGGGTTTCTGAAAAACTGACCATACAGGAAGCATATAAGCTTTATTCAGCTCAGGCTCGTCAGATGCGTGCGCTAGGTTTTAATATGAATATTGCTCCTGTTGTAGAAATTCAAACTCCTGAAAATGAATCTTTCCTTGACGGACGCAGTTTTGGTTCTTTCTTAAATGTACGTTCATACGGAATAGCCTGTATAAATGCCTATGAAAACCGTGGTATCGGGACCGTCGTAAAGCATTTTCCGGGTAATACGAATACCGATCCGCATACGGGGCTTCCTGAAATACAGCTTTCAGAAGACAAGCTAGACGAATCGCTTAAACATTTTTATCAGATTTCAAGAATGCAGCCTGCCGGAGCTCTTATGAGCCATGCCCGTACAAAGGCTGTGGATTCCGATGTTCCGGCCTGTTTTTCTCATGAATGGGTAAGTGAACGGCTTAGAAAGCGCTACGGCTTCAATGGAATTATTTTTAGTGACGACATTTTTATGGGTGCGCTTGCAAATAACGGTTATCCTCCTGAGGTTGCTGCTGTAATGGCTGTTCAGGCTGGAGTAAACTGCATTATGATCAGCGAAAAACGTTTTTCTAAGCCTGCCAGGGTTCTTATAAAAAAAGCTCAGGAAGATAAGGCTTTTGCTTCTCTTGTCGATTCATCTTTTGAAAAAATTATTATATATAAGCTTGCATGTGGCATTCTGGAATATGCTTTGTCGGATGACGGAAAGCTGTGCATAGTACCTAAACTGGTTTCTCAAAGCATTTCCGCCCGTATGGACTCTTTTAATGAAGCCAGAAAAGAAAATATTGATTTGTATATATCGCATTTTTGATCGGAGCGTATAATGGGTAAGAAAAACGCAAAAAAAAATAATGCTGCAAAACTTTGTGGAAAAGACGGATTTGAAGAATATTACGCTTCTATTTTTGGAGACCGCTGGCAGGCCTTGAAAGAAGCTCTTGCCGGTGAATCCGTGTACGCCTGCTGGAATGGCGGTGGAACAGAACCCTATTATCTTGACCCGGCCAGTGTTTTTGCAGCGCTCCAGCTTCCTTTGGAAGGCGCAGAACATATTCTGGATATGTGCGCCGCACCAGGGGGAAAAACCCTAGTAATTTCGTCCCGCATGCCGGAAGACGCTGAACTTGTCAGTAACGAACGTTCTCCTGCAAGAAAAAACAGGCTCGCTCAGGTTGTTCAGAACTGTCTTCCAGAAGAAATACGCAACCGCATAAAGATTTCCTGCAGTGACGGCGCTAAATGGTGCACCACACAGACAGAGGTTTATGACCGCATTCTGCTGGATGCTCCGTGTTCCAGCGAGCGCCACGTTCTTGCCGACGAAAAATATCTCTCCCAGTGGTCGCCAAGCCGCATAAAGACCCTGTCCATGGAGCAGTGGGCGCTCCTTTCAAGTGCATACAGGCTGTTGGTTTCTGGGGGATATCTGCTGTACTCAACATGTGCCTTATGTCCTGCCGAAAACGATGGTGTGGTTTCCCGGCTGTTCGGAAAATTCGACGATGCAGAACTCTGTTTTACAGATTCGGAGCCTGCCGTAAAAGAAAATATTGAACGTTTCTGTTCTCTCCCGCCTCTTATTCAGCTGGAACGCACGGAATACGGTTTTCATATTCTCCCGGACAAGAGCTCGCAGTGCGGTCCTATATGGTTTACTTTGATTCATAAAAAAGCAGACTGATTGACTTGACCTTACCCCTCCCCTCTGGTTTATATTTATCTACTATAAAACATTAACGGAGGTTTATATGAAAAAAAGTGTTTTATCAATTATTTGTCTTGCTGCAATTTCGGTAGGTTTTTCAGCCTGTACGACAGTGTCTCTTGAGGATACCGTTGAAACGGAAATGAAATCAGAAAAGCTTGTAATCAATTCTATTTTTAATAGAAATGATTTTGTGCTTCTTGACACAGTTTCTGGTTCTTCTGATTTTGTAACTTATGATTGTGTTACAAAAAAGATCACAGGCGATTCATTCAAGTATGGCGTTATTGCAGAACCTGAAAATCTTGTTGTAGATGTTAATCTTGCTGTTTGCACAGGTAAGAAAGCTGGCGTTCTTCGAAGCAATGCACTTGAAATTGCTAAACAGAATGCAAATTATGAATTAATTATGAAAGCTGATGAACTTGGTGCAGATACTCTTATTGAACCAATGTATACAATAGAAAAAAAAGCAGAGTATGTTGGAAACTCTGTAAGAAAGGAATCTTACAAAGTTACTGTAAAAGCAAAAGCTTTAAAAGTTAAACGCGGTTAATTTTCGGATTATGGAGTTATTTATGAGGAAGATTGTTCTTTCAGTTTTTATAAGTCTGTTTATTGCCGTAAATGCATTTTCGTTAGGTATTGAAACCAGTGCTTATGCAGGGCAGGTAAATGGAACAACGTTTGGGTTTTCGCTTTATAATAATAATATTGTAAATATTTCAACAGGTTTTTCTTATAACAAAAAGGAATATGAGTTTAAGGAACAGGATCTTTTACTCTCTTTTATGCTGGTTTATTCACGATTATATTTTTACCAAAATAAAAAATATACATCTGAATTCTTTGGCGGTTATTTGCAGACTGATTTTACAATTCCTCTGATTTCTGCAGGAAATTTTAAACTAGGTTTAAATCCTAGACTTCAGGTTGAGGCTGGCTATGATTCTTTGTCTCATTCAGATTTTTCAAATTTTGGTTTAAATGCAAATGGATTAATGGCCTTAAAAGGTACTATCGCGGAAAAATTTGATGTGTTTGCAGGATATAGAGGTAGCTTTTCTATTAGTGACTATAGTGATTTGAAAGATTCTGATTCTAAGAACTATTTTCGAAATAGTTTTGATTTTGGAGTAAGATATAACTTTAATCATAATAAAGCGAGGGGTTCCTCTGGTAACAGCAATATATCAGGTAATGGACCAAATGTTCAGTTTCCTAAATTTGTTCAGAGTTACTAATCGTACTAAATTTTGACTTTTTTTGTATTAAAAGCTAGTAAATATTAAAAATCTTAAACCAGTAGATTCTGTTCTACTGGTTTTTGTTATGGGCTCGTGAGCCCGTGAAAATATGTAGCGAAGCGAAATATTTTCATAATAAACCACCCGCTATGCGGGTGAGAGACAAAAGCTTATAGCAAAAAAGCTTTCCTCGAAGGTGTACAATAAGATTGTTCAAGTCTATTGCATAACACCAAGGAGGAAAGCTGAATGGCAAAT
>JAFOSK010000077.1 GCA_017392945.1 Treponema sp. | reverse complement strand
TGAAGAAGACTGGGAAAAACTCCTGCCATGGAATATTGAAATCACGCCTTATAAAATTCGTTGAGGATGGATTTAAATTGTGGTATAATTCTGTAAACGTAAATTCAATTTGCGGATACTTTTAAAGTATCCCACCGTAATTTTTCTTCTGTTACATTCTCTCCTCTCAAGGTCTTTATACCATCTGAATCAGAATACAGCTCACTATCAAAAGGGAATCCAGTAAATACAGAACAAAAATCTTTCAGTTTTCCAAGTGTTAAATCAGCATCTTCAACAAACATTTTTTTGTAAATTGTTTGTGCCGTCTTTTCCAGATTTTCATTTATCTTCTGCTTAAGCTGGATGCGTTTTGTGATGGCGTTGTAGGTGTTTACGATTTTTTCTTGTTCTTTTAGGTCGGGAACTGGAAGTTTCATATCACAAAAATCTTCCCATGGCATACTTCCGCGAACACCACCTACTGCAATATATGAGGCTTCTCTATCAAACTCTGTTCGCATAAACCACATTGCAAGATAATCTGGTAAAACTTCGTTTGTATTTTTTATTCTGAAAATATAATATGCAGGTGACATTATTGCTTCATCATAATCTTTTAGACAAGCAATTGGGATTTTACCATCACGACTAACCTGCATAAGAGAACATGCAAAATCATTTTTTCTGATTACTTGATACTTTGTAAGATCTGTTCCGATTGTATTAGCTACAGATTTGATAAAACATTTATCAATACTAACTCCAATCAAATTCTGAACTTTACCATCTTTATTTCGTTCATCAATGAGTTCTACAATTTCCCCAAGCTTTTTATAATTTGCGCTCATCTACTTTTCTTCCTCATCTTCCAAAAAAACAGAGGCCTTTGTATCTTCTGTAAGACCGATGCCGTCTCTTGCATTGAGTGGCGTAACGACTTTTTTTCCCGTTTTTTGCTCAAGTTCAATGCGGGCATTTTTCGCAATGCTTGCGCCGTCTACTGCATTCTTTACATGGTCGCTAAAATTCTTAGGGTCATTGGATTCAGAAATTTCTTTTGTGGAAAGTTCTGCCAGCATATTCAAGACAAGTTCCTTGTTTGTCATATTATCGCGTAGATTCTCTTTTTTGAGGCCTTTATATTCCTTGTACTCTTTTGCAGTTTTGCCTGCCCAGGTTTTATAGATTATGTCAGTAAGAGTGGCAAACTGAACGCCCTCTTTTAAACCGTGCTTTTTCCATTCGTCAGTAAGGTCTTTGCGGATTTCTATAGATTTGAGTCGCTGGTTTATCCAGTTTTCCGAATATCCCAAAGCCCGATATTCTGCTAAAGCCCGCTGAATTCCCTGCTCAGGATCCTGCATTTCATCAAGACGTTCTTTTGCTACCTGAGCCATCCAGAGTTTAAATGGCTCGGCCTTTGGAGAAGGAATTGACTGAATCAGGCGGAAAAGCTGCTCGGTGTTCATGCAGTCGGTTTTGTACATTTTACCGTCTGATGATGGCATTTTCAGTTGACTACAATTTGTAGTCAACTCACTTCCTTCTGCTTTAAGACGGGTTTTTAATACACTCCAGTATTTTCGTGGATTCGGACTTTCCGTCAAAACGGCAACTACATCCACAACCGAAAAATACCATTCTTCGCTTTCTTTATCCCAAAGGGTGCGGACTTTTTTGTCTTCAAACAGTTTTATCTGTGTGTTTTCTGTCATTCAATCACCTCCCAATGGCCGTTTTTGTCTGCGCCTACTCGTTTGATGATTCCTTGTTCACGAAGTTTTTTAACCTGCATTTCGACTGCTCGTTTTGAACGATTTAGTTTTTCTGCAATTTCCTGCAAAGTAATATTCGTTGTATTTTTCATAATTTCTACAATTTGCACCGAAGTTTTTTCATTTACACCGAAGTTTTCTACAATTTGCACCGAACTTTTAGCGTTTTCTCCGAACTTTTTGATGTATTCGTCATAATCAATATGGGTGTAGCGGTTTTTAAGCTCGTTGTTTTCGTCAAGCAGGATATTTCTGAAGAACTTTTCAAGGTATTCCGTATTCATATAAATGCCTTTCTGCATGTTCGTATAATTTGCGCGCACTAAAGCATTTCGGAAATACCAGCTGTGTTTTTCAAAAGGCTCGTTGTTCACATTAAAGCCTAGCGATCGAAGATATTTGATTGTAAAAACGGCTGTTGTTCTTGTGTTCCCCTCTCCAAATGGATGAATCTGCCACATGTTTGCAACAAATCGTGTAATATGCTTTATAGCATCTTCCTTTGAAAGTTTGGAATAGTCAAAGTTTTTTTCTGTTTCAAAATCATATTTCAGAGTTTCTTTTATAAGGTCGGCATTGGCATACAAAACTGTGTCACCATTCAAAACCCATTCTTTTTTTGTGATGTTGTAGTCACGAAATTTTCCGGCTTTTACTTTATAAAATACACCTTTGAATAAACGCTCGTGAATCGATAATAATTGATTAGGAGTAAAACTAAAAGATTTTTCAGAAAGCAGTTCTGTAATTCTAGTCGAGACTTTATCTGCTTCTTCTGTGTCATCATCGTCTTCTGTACGGAATGTTTTTGATTCGTAATAAGAGTCTATAAGTTTTTTTGCTTCTTCAATTGAAATCTCGCCTTCAATATTCCGTTTAGCAGTTTCGTACAAATATGCTGAAGGCGTGAGGCCATCTACCTGCTGTAAGCCAGTCGCAATTGACCAGGCGATGCTTTTTTCTTTTTTGTCAGGCTCACCTTCGCGGATGTAGGATTCGAAATCTATTTCAAAAGGATTTTCTTTTTTCACTATTCGCTCCTACAGCTTAATCTCATAACCCAAATCTTTGAAAACACCGAGCAGTTCTTTTTTGCTTTCTTCTTCCTGTTTGAGAAGGTCTGTCAGTTCTGATTGAAGAGCTTTCATGGCAGAATCATAGTCCTGTGTTTCATCGCGGTTTACAAATTCAATGTAGCGGCTTGGAACAAGATTGTAGCCTTTTTCGATAATTTCCTTTTTGTTTGCGCTGTAGCAGAATTCAGGAATGTCTTTGTAAGTTTCATTTGCTCCGGCCTGCTGCCATGCGTGGAAGATTGATGTTACTTTGTCGCGGTCTTCCTGGGTAAGCTCTATGTATTTCTTTTCAAAAGGACTTCCCATCTGGCGAAGGTCCATAAAGAGAACTTCATCTTCGCGGTTGCGGTAATTCTTGATTTTTCCGTTATGTTCGACTGTGCGGCTTTTTTTGTTTTTATTCAAAATCCAAAGCGTTACGGAAATATCAGTTGTATAAAAAAGGTTTCTTGGAAGAATTACAATTGCTTCTACAAGATTATTTTCAATAAGCTGCTTACGGATTTCTAATTCCTGACCTTCGCCGCTCAATGCACCGTTCGCAAGAAGAAAGCCTGCGCTTCCGTTAGTGCTGAGCTTTGAAACCATGTGCAAAATCCAGCCATAGTTTGCGTTGCTTGTTGGAGGAACTGTATAGCCGTTCCAGCGTGCATCGTTTACAAGTTCATTTTCTGCTCGCCAGTCTTTCTGATTAAAAGGTGGATTAGCCATGATATAATCAGCGCGTAAATCTTTATGAAGATCATTTGTAAAAGTATTTGCAGCCTTTTCGCCAAGGTCGCATGGAATACCTCGAATTGCAAGATTCATCTTTGCAAGCTTATAGGTTGTAGTTGTTCCTTCCTGCCCATATACAGAAATGTCTTTTGAATTTCCTGCATGATTTTCTACAAACTTAAGCGACTGAACAAACATACCGCCAGAACCGCAGCAAGGGTCATAGATTTTTCCCTTGTATGGTTCAATCATTTCTGCAATCAGATTTACAACAGATTTTGGTGTATAGAATTCTCCCTTTCCTTTGCCTTCCTGGAGGGCAAACTTTGTAAGAAAGTATTCATACACACGGCCCATTATATCGTTTTCTTTATCTGCATTTGTCTGGATGTTGTTTATTTCATCTAAAAGGGCTGCAAGCTTTGAAACATCAATTCCAAGTCGGGAATAATAATTATCTGGAAGAGCGCCTTTTAGAGACGGATTTTGTTTTTCTATTGTATTGAGTGCCGTGTCGATTTTGAGAGCAATATCATTCTGCTTTGCATTCTGCATGATAAATGACCAGCGGCTTTCTTCCGGAACGAAGAAGACATTCTTCATTGTATAGAAAGATTGAACATCAATATATTTTTCTTTGCCTTCATCCTTTAATTCCTGACGACGGACATCAAATTTATCATTTACGAATTTTAAGAAGATAAGACTAAGTACAACGTGTTTATATTCTGCTGGTTCAACTGTTCCGCGAAGTTTATCGCAAGCTCCCCAGAGAGCGTCTTCAAAGCTGACTTGTTTTTTTGCTTTTGCCATTTTTATATTACTCCAGACTTTTATACTATCATATAATAGTGCCAGGAAACGACACTGTATGTCTTAGATTTTTAAGTCTTTGATGTATTTTGAAAATGATTTTTCAAACCTTGTCATACATTCTGCAAGATTCTCACCAATAGAATCTAACTTTTCTTTATCAGATTTATAACCGCCATTTGGAACATTAATAATAATTTGACAGGCACGTTCATCATCACGTTTATGCCATTCAAACTTATCACCATAAATTGATTCTATTTCAACTTTATGTAGCTCAAGTTTTTCAAGAATAGCTTGATTTTCCTCTTCAGAATCTTTACCTCTATCAATGTACAAAGATAATCGTGCATCATCTTGAGTTACCCACATGGTATATTGGATTCCTCTTTTTCCAGAACCTGCTCCAAGCCAGCTGCTTTCAGAAGGGGAAACAGCATTAAACAGATTTGTCTTATCTTTTAGTTTATTCAAAACAATTGTCCAGAAATCTTTTCTAAGGACGTATCTTTCTTTCTTTTCACGTTTAGATTTTCCAACATTTTCTGTTTCTTCACTTGGTCCAACAATTAAAGTTAGAAGAGGTGCTGGATCAGAATTACCAATTTTTACACCTTCGATTTTCAACAAATAAAAATTTGCAGCTGTACTTTCGTTAAGCCAGTTAATTGCCGATACATGTTCAGGTCTTGGATCAGAAACAATCCAAATTGCTGTAGTAGCATCCATTGAAGATAGATATGTAATTATTTTACCAAGATGATCATGATCCGATTTTTCGAGTTGATTTTCAATTATTACAGTATTTCCAGAGTTATCTTCAGCAGTCAAATCTACATAAAAGTTTCCTGTAGTTTGTTCTCTCTCAACATTTGTCAAAGGAAGGTTAATAACATCACTTAAAACATCAATATTATCTTGAAGCCATTTCGTAAAATCATGAGCTTCATGTCTCCATATCTCTCTTAAAGGGACTTTTTCAATTTTGCCAATCATTTTTTTCTTCCAATTATCTTATTGTATCACTTCTTTTCGTATTTGTTTTCTAAAATATAGAAGAAATTAATTATTTATAAAACAACAACTTTTATTTCAGATTACAAGAGCATGCTTATTCTTATTAGGAAAAGCTGAAAGTGATTTCTTTGTTTCTCCACACGTTGCACAAATAACCTGAAAACTTGAAACAGAGAAAGAGCCTACGAACACTATGGATTTCCTTTTATTCTAAATGCAACAGAAGTTTATAACCATATAAGAAGCTATCAAATGAAAATGATGCCGGATGATTCTCTTGTTGCAATCTCTGTTCCAAAATATGATAAACGTGTTTTTATGGAAGCACTTCATAACTGCATAGCTCATCAGGATTATACAAAGAACAGCAGAATTATAGTGACTGAGTATAAAGACAGAATTACTTTTGAAAATGCGGGAAGTTTCTTTTATGGCAAACCGCAAGAATACATCTTGGGAACAAAAACTCCTGCAGATTACAGAAATCCGTGTTTAGCAAGAGCTATGTCTGAGCTTGGAATGATTGACACAATGAGATACGGTATCTACCAGATGAATAAGAATCAGGCAGAAACTTATCACCTTTTACTAGATTATGATTTATCTGATTCTTCAAAAACTATAATGACTCTTTATGCATTTGAGCCAAATTATGAATACACTAAGAAAATCGTGAATAATAAGAATCTGTCTTTTGATGAAATCATAAAACTTGATGCTGAACAAAAAGAAAATCTTTCTAAGACAACTGTAGGAAATTCCAAGGCCGGAGTTTGAAAAGATGTCCCTCAGGATGTCCCTCAGAAAAACTCAAAGCTGCCTGCAAACTTTGATACAGTTGTAATAGATTTGATTAAGCAAAACAATAAAATACACGAGAAGAAATTGCAGATAAATATAATGTTGATGCAAAAACAATTACACGTCGCTTAAAGAAGCTTAATGTAGTATTTATCGGCAGAGGAATAAACGGACACTGGGAAGTACAATAAAACCACACCTCAACGCTATTTTGGTGTTTTCTGCGTTGAGACCTAGCAGCGATATGCTTTTTCTCTCTCAAAAAGCATATCACCAATTCTGTCACCATTTTATATTCAACGTTACAATACTTGTGATAAAACATCAACTTTTTGCTATATCATTCATTATTTATTGAAATTAATTGGAATTATATAATATCCCGTTCGGGACGTTGAGGTCGCAGGTTCAAATCCTGTTTGCCCGATAGAAAGGTTTTTGCACAAATGCAGAAACCTTTTTTTATTTTAAACAACTTCAAAAAGCAAAGAAATCAAACAGTATTTGAAACGGAGTGAGCGCCG
>JAFOSK010000076.1 GCA_017392945.1 Treponema sp. | reverse complement strand
TTTTATGAAAAAAAAAGGATTAGTATTAAGAAGCCTTCAGAATCAAAGCATACTGAAAATTCCAAATAACTTTCTAAGAGCAAGCTACAAATGCTCTTCAACAACACAAAGAATTTATTTTTATTCGATTTTTAAATATTTAATGGCTCCTGAAGAAAATAAAGCAGTATCTTTCTCTTTTTCAGATTTTTTCACAGATTTAAATTTAAAAGACGGAAATAAAACCAGAAAACTTATAAAAGAATCCGCAAATGAAATTATCGACATGAAAATCGTAATTGAAGACAATGAAAAAGAATATGAAGTTGCAAACGTATTCCAGTCTGCAAAATGCATTTTCACAGAGACGACATTTACATTTAAATTTACTGATGACATGTGCGTTTTTTTAAATACACTGAAAGAAATGGGATTCTCTCTTTTCGAAGTCAATGATCTTGGAAAATTAAAATCATTCTATGCATTAAGATTTTATCTGATCGCACTTTCTTATAAGGGATTCAAAGGAAAAAAAGGAAACGTAAAAAATTCTTGGTATTTTGAGTATTCGGTTGAAGAATTGCGAAAACTTTTTGATATTCAGGAAAACGAATATCAAAAAATAGGACCTTTTAAAAATATCGTAATAGATTTGCCTCTAAAAGAACTTAACGAAAGAAATCTTGGAATTCAAATTGTGTGCGTCCCGATAAAAAAAGGCAGAAAGATTATAGGATTCCATTTTGACTGTATTGATGCGACAAAAATTGCAACCCTGCGGAATTCTGAAACTCTTACTTTGGAAGATAAAGGAGAAAAAAGTGCCGGACATAATGAACAGGATGCAATAAAACAGGCTGTAGAAATCATTGCAAAAAATCCTCTGCGTTATGCAGAAATCCTGCAGGAAGAAAAGGACAATCCTAATCTGTTCGGGCTTTCTCCGGAGATGAATGCAGTGCTCCGGCTTCAGAAAGAACTTGAAAATCAGGAAAATGCCGAAAAATCTGCTTCTGAAAACGACCTAGAAGAAGAAAAAATTGCGCAGAAAGAATGAATGCCCCCTGACGCATAGCGTACGGGGAATTGATCCCCTGCACGAAAAAAAATCCTCTGCCCTGTTTTTCTATTTTCGTTCAACGCCGAGTTTTGAAATTTCAACCTTTCCAGATTTTACGTCTTCTTTTAAATAATTAATTGCAAAAAGAATTCCTTGTGTCATAGAAAGATGATAGGTGTTGAAAAATTCTTTTATTTCGTTTCTTTTTCCGACCGGAAGATTTAAATTTACCGTATCTGAATAGCGGCTTTTAGTTTTTTGAGTAGATTCTTCAGTTTCCGAAGAATCAGTTCTTCTGATTTCCTCAGAAACCGGCTTTTTTATGACAGGCTCAGAGTTTACGATCGGAGAGGAAATATTGTTTTTTATCTGACTGTTAAGTTCTTCTAAATCCAGGTCTGATGATTTTTTTACCAAAGACATTGTTTTCTCCTCCCCTACTTTATCAGTGCTGCCAGCTGAGCAACAGCTTCTTTTGTTTCTTTCTTTTCGGTCACATACTGGACAGGGATTTTTTTCATTTGAGAGATTTTAAATGCCTGATCTTGAGGAATTTCGATGATACTGAACGCATTTGCTTCGTTATAGACTTTGAGTATATTATTGGCCAGCTTGTAGGAATGATTGACGTTGTTTATAACGATTGTTTTTAGTTCGGTTTTTTCGCAGCGGCGGTGTTTGCGGAATTCTTTTAGATTGTTTATGAAATCTTCAAGACCGTCCTGGGAAAATTTGTCGGCCTGTACTACGGCAATGGCTTCATCCGTTGCCTGAAAAATATTTTCTTCAAAATTATCAAAAGCCGGGCACGTGTCAAAGATGCAGTAGTCGTATCCTAGTTTTGCGATTTCATCAGTAAGGTCGCAGATTGCAAACACTTCTTTTGTTGCGAGCGTAGAACGGTACAGCCGGAGTTCATTTTCTCCTGATTCATTGCGGCCTGCGGTAGGTATTATGCTAAGACCCGGAACCGCTGTTTCTATGATGGCATCTTTTACATAGCATTTTCCGTTAAGTATGTCAGAAAGTTCATGACTCAGACTTGATATAAGGCTTGCGGATGCATTGCCCTGAGGGTCTGCATCGACAAGGCAAACCTTGCTTGTTTTTGCAAGTTCAGCGGCAAGAGATACTGAAACAGTAGTTTTTCCTACTCCGCCTTTTTGTAAGGCTACAGAAATTGTCTTCATATGATTACCCCGTTTCTAATAAAAAATATTAGATAAATTATAAGTATATTATATATAAAAAATCGTATAAAAACAATAAGAAGATTAATAATATTATAAAAAATATGTGAAAAAAAGATAGAAAAAATATTAGGTAATAACTAATATTAGAATAAAAATAAGAAAAAAGCTGATAAATGTGAAGAGAAAAGGTATAAGAACTTTTCTAATAAAAAATGTTAGAAATTTTAGTCTCTCTAGGATTGATTCTGACGCGTTATTTTTTTTAATTTGAGTAGAATTGCGTTTTTGTAAAAATACCCCCGTTTTTTTAAAGATTACATAAAATGATCGGTTGTGGTTCAGGTGTGTTTTTTTTCATATAATATTACTGCGGAGTTTTTATTATAGTTCCTTTGAATATTTTTTTTATCATATGAATTTGGATGGGAAAGTTTTTAATGCCTGTAATAAGTTTGTATTCTTCAGGAGAATATGCCGTTCCGTCCTGGCAATAGATCCAGCCTGTGGAAGGGTTCAGCGCAATTTTTTGATTGAGTGTACTTGAAAATTTATAGTTCCAGGCGGAATTCTGTTCCATATATTTTATTATAGCATATTATAAAAGTCCGTTACAGTTTGAATAAGGGGAAATTCTTATCTTCTTGTTTTTTTAAGAAAAATATGGCAAAAAGAGGGTATTAAAATTTGTCGGATTTAATAAACTTATTTAATGACAATATTGAGCATGGCAGGGTTGAGATAAAAGCTTTTGGTTCATAATTCATGATACAAAAATCAACCTAAAAAAAAGGTGTCCCGAAACTTGCTCCGGGACACCCACAAATAATATAGATAAAACCAGTCTTGTTTTTATTTACATTTATTTTTTCGGAAAAATGTAACTTTTCATTAGGTTTTATTTTTTAAATTTTACAAATCCAGGGATTTGATTAAGAGGAATTTACAAAAGTAAAAAGTTAAGAAAGAGGATGTTATGAAAGTTTCGGTGACAAAGCAGAAAATTCTTGAAGTTGCAGAAAAGGAATTTCTTGAAAAAGGTTTTACGAAGGCTACTCTTAGAGATATTGTAAAAAAAGCGGGAGTTACAGTCGGTGCTTTTTATGGTTATTACACAAGCAAGGAAGAAATCTTTGATGATCTTGTAAAAGAAGCTGCAGACGGCTTGGTCAGCATACATAAGTCCGGTTTAGCTGAATTTAAAAGATATATTCTTGAAGGAAATGTAGAAGCTTTTGATTCAAGGTCTCTTGAAGTCTTTAAGGAACTTTATGAATTCGTTTATGCTCATATTAATTCTTTCAGACTTATTATCAATTGTTCGTCAGAAACGAAATATGAAAACTATATAGACAATCTTTCAAATTCAGAGGTGAACGAGGTTCAGGAACTTGCAGAAGATTTTGAAAAAAAAGGCTCTTTGTGTAATAGAATCAGCAGTATTACAGAATCTGTTTTAGTAACCGGCGGATATACTGCATTTTTTTGTCTTATTTTAAAGGGAAAGGGTAGGGAAGAAACTTTTAAAAGTGTAATGGAACTTTATAATTTTTGTAAGGCGGGATGGCATTCGATATTTGATTTGAACATTTTTTCAAAAGAGCAGTAAACAAAATATTCAATTTCCGAACATTTTTTACTTTTAATTTTTTTCTCGTTATGATAGATTTTTACTATGAATAGTGACGTTGCAACTTTACAGTGTATTGCAAAAACTCTTGAAGCTGAGCCGCTTGCAAGTCAGCGAGTGCTTGCAGAAAATGCGGGAATGTCAATCGGCTTGATGAATGCTGTTCTTAAGCGTTTTGTAGAACGCGGTTGGATTATGCTTACAAATGTGAACCTTCGTAAGCTTTCTTATGCGGTAACAGCAGAAGGAATTGCCGAGCTTACTGCACGAAGCCAGAATTTTGCGCGCAGGACTTTTTCGATTGCAAATAACTATAATGATGCTTTGTGCAGTCTTTTTCAGAAGGCGAAGGCTCAGGGAAAGAAAAATGTCATTCTTTATGGTCAAAGTTATATAAAATTCATGCTGGAGTATGCTTGCTCTGTAAACGGGTTTTCATTGCTCGAAAAGAAAATTGACGACCCTGTTGATGCAGCTTTCCTTTGTGTTGCCGGTGAACTTTGTGAAGAAGGTGAAATGAAGCGTCTTGTAGAAAGAGGCTGTATAAATCTGCTTACACTTTTGGATCAGTAGATCGGCATTGAATTTGATTCGTCCTGTGAAAAAATTGATTTGCAGCCGAAAGTCCAGGTGATCTTTCTTGGTGTTTGAAGTCGCGGTCTCCGGGCTGACGGTGGCTGATCCCTCGGTTCATGAGCTGGCGGTGGTAGGGCTTGCGGTTCCTGAGAGCCGTCGAAGGACCGAAAATTCCATCTTTGTATTTGTTTCTGCAAACCATGTATATTCGTGGATAACCGATGTGGCGATATTTTCGTTCCAGAAATTGTTGATTAAAATCGGTTCGCCTGGTTTGTGGCTTTTCTAGCAGCGACTTTTTGATTTTACGGAGTTTTTACAAATCTTGTAACAAATCCCCCTTAAAATAATTATACTTATAGTATGATTTACATTCTTGAAGATGATGATTCGATCAGAAAATTAATTAGTTTTTCTTTGGCAAATCAGGGGTTTGAATGCAGGGCTTTTAGAGTTCCGTCTGAATTCTGGAATGCAATTGCAGAAAAAAAACCGGATTTAGTATTGCTGGATCTTTTGTTACCGGAAGAGGATGGAATTTCTGTCCTGAAGAAACTCAGGGCTGACGATGAATTTACAGAGCTTCCTGTTATAATTATTACTGCAAAAGATGCAGAATCTGACATTTCCAACGGGCTTGATACAGGGGCGGATGACTACATTGTAAAGCCGTTTGTAATGTCAAATTTGATTTCCAGAATAAAGGCCGTTTTACGGCGTTGTTCCCAGAATCCGGAAAAAGGATTTTCAAAATATCTTGTTGCAGGGTCTATAAAACTTGATCTTTATAAGCATATGGCTTATTCAAATGATCAGCAGATAATGCTTACTTTGAAGGAATTTGATCTTCTTGCGGTTCTTATTGAAAACCGTGGGAACGTTATGTCCAGGGAGCAGCTTTTGAATCTAATATGGAATATAAATGCGGCAATTGAAAGCCGCACGGTTGACGTTCATATAAGGACCTTAAGACAGAAAATCGGAGATCTTAATGCTGAATTCATTCAGACCGTGCGAGGCGTTGGATATAAGGTTGGCGCAGTCTGATATGTGCAAGTCTTAAGTTTCGAAGAGTTCTGCAAAAGCAGGTTCGTGGGTTTAGGCAGGCTGATCCGTTTCTTAAAAATATGCTGGACGACACTTTTGTTTAGTTAGTATATTTATATCAAGAGGATTAATTTGCAGGTCATAGAAAATCGGGATTTTGATCAGGAACGTGCATTGTATGGAATTAAGGGCATTATTGTAAGGAACTGTAAATTTGACGGACCTGCAGATCGTGAATCCGCATTAAAAGAAACTTCTTGTATGCAGATAAATGGCTGCTATATGAATCTGCGCTATCCGTTGTGGCATGCAAATAAAGCGGTTGTAAGTGATTGCGGGCTTACTGATAAATGCCGTGCGGCGTTCTGGTATGACAGTGATATTACAATAAGAAATTGCTGCATAATTGGAACGCAGCCTTTTTGTTATTGCAGGAATCTTATCTTTGAAAATTGTATAATGGAAGGGTGTGACTTTGCTTTTGAGCGAAGTTCGGTTAAGGCTGACGTAAAAGGTAGAATAGAAAGTGTGAAAAATGATTTTTCTGGTAAGATAACGGCCGACGAAATCGGAACTTTGATAATGGACCCTTCTGTTGTCAAAAAAAATCATGTAAGAATAAACTGCAACAATATCGGACATATAATAACAAAGTAGGGAAGTTGCATAAAAAAACGCAGAATCAGCTGACTGCAGCCGATTCTGCGCGAAGAATAGAAAACAGGGGAGGTAGCCTGTGTTACACTCTGAACTGATCTATCTGTGTTCCTATCTTTTCGATAGAAGTCTGAATTTTTTCTGATACTCCGCCAAGGGCTGTTCCGGTATCATTGATTTTTCTTGCACCGGCTGCCATCTGGTTCATGCTGTCCTTCATTACGAGAGAAGAACTCTGAAGGTTCTGCATTTCTTCTAGAATAGCTTTATTTCCTTCTGCCATTTCTACCGAGGCATTTTTAACTTCCAGCGTACTGTTGTTCATTACAAGCAGGGCTTCGCTGATCTGCTTTGAACCTTCATTCTGTTCTTCCATTGCAGAGCGAATCTGAATGACAAGTTCATCCGTTGATTCGATTTTTCCGCTTACAGCTTCAAATGCCATGCTGGATTCATTAGAGGCTGTTACTACTCCCATGATTGATTCCTGAATACTGTTAAGCTGTTCTCCAATGGTCTTTGACTGGGCTGTTGATGTTTCTGAAAGCTTTCGGATCTCGTCGGCAACAACGGCAAATCCTTTTCCTGCGTCTCCGGCATGAGCGGCTTCGATTGCGGCGTTCATGGCAAGAAGGTTTGTCTGTTCTGCAATTGCAGAAATTGCGGCGTTTGCTTCCTGAAGCATTGATGACTGTTGTTCGATCTGCTGGATTCGTTCATTTACGTCCTGCTGTTTTGCAAAACCGTGCTGTGCGTTTACACGAAGGTCATTAAATGAAGAAGCCATTTTTTCTACTGATTCGTTTACAGACTTGATGTTGCCAATCATTTCTTCTACGGCAGCAGAAGCCTGTGTTACTCCCGAACTCTGAGTTTCTATCATGCGTTCGAGCGATTCGATGTTGGAAGCGATTTCGTTTACAGCTCCGGCGGTTTCTTCTACTCCGGCTGCCTGTGACTGAATCTGGTTTCCGACCTGCTCAATATTTGTAATAATCTGTGTAATTGCGCTGGAAGTGTCTTGGGTACTTGCGCTCATATCTTCGCCTGCAATGCTGAGTTCGTTCTTTGAAGATTTAACGTCTGCAATGATTTCCTGAAGTTTTGCGGCGAATGCGTTGAATCCTTTTACAACGTAGCCGATTTCGTTGTTAGAGTCGATGTCGATTCGTTTTGTAAGGTCTGCGTCTCCGCTTGCGATATCCGAAATGGCTTTTTCTACTATGTTGAGCGGTTTAAGTGCTTTAAAGAGTGCAATTACACCAATCAATATAAGGATAATTACAGAAAGAGCACCACCGATTATTAAAAGCGCTTTGATTTTATTTACAAGGTTATAAATCTGATAGTCCGGTATTGAAAGAGCCATTGACCATGGGGTTCCTTCAATTGGTTTGTAAACGATAAGGTCTTTTCCGGTGCGAGCATTTGCATTAACCCACGTTTCGCCTCTTTCTCCGTTTGTCATTTTTGTTGCAACCGCAATCATGTCTCCGTTCCTGCCGTTGATTCCGCCTGTAATGCCGGTAATAAAATTTTTCTGCATTACAAATTCTTCTACAGGGTGAGCCATGACAAGGCCGTCACTTGCAAGAAGATAGCCGTAGCCCTTTTCGCCAATCTGGATGCGCTTAATTTCTTTTGTAAGAAGATGGATGTTTATAACACCTGCGAGCATTGCGAAGGTTCGTCCGTTCTTGTCTTTTACGGCGCGGGTAATATGAACTACCGGCTGTCCAGTTGTTTTTGAAATTACCGGATCATCAATATAGCGGTCTTTGCCTTCCTGCATGATTGCCTTGAAATAGCTGCGTTCTGCAATATTTGTTGTGGTTCCGTTGTCGTTGTAGCTTATGCCGTCAGGTCCTGCAAACATTACGTAGTCGAATTCACCGCGCATATATGAATTATTTGGATTTGAAATCCATTCTTTGCATTCCCTAAGGTTACCGTCTGCCATAATTTCGCTATAGGTATATGTGTTAAGTTCTTTAAAATACCCGTCCAGTTTGTTCTGCATGGCAGCTGTATAGCCGTCCATCATGTTTGAATACATACCAAGGTCTTCTGTGACAATGTCTTTTTGTGCGTTGGCGGTAACAACTGCAATCTGGATTACATTGATCATAAGAATTGCGGCACCAATAAGTACGACAAGGTTCAGTGTAAGGCTTGTCCGTTTTTCTTTGTTTTGTTTCATAATTATTTCCTAATATAGAAAGATAGTTCAATTCTAACATTGAATTATGGATTGTCAAAAAAAATTTACATTAAAAGGAACTGATGTAATAGCAGATCTATTTGGAGATAAAAGAATTTTTAACTATTCAAAGCCTGTTGATCTAATGCAAGAAGTATTAGAAAGGATTTCTAACAAAGATTCCATCATCCTTGATTCATTCGCAGGATCCGATACATCCGCCCTCGCAGTCTTAAACATGAACCGTAAGGATGGCGGTAACCGCAGCTTCATCTTAATTGAAATGATGGACTGCGCAGAAAGCATAACGGCCGAAAGAGTAAAGCGAGTAATAAAAAATCACACGGAAATTGAGCTTGCGGTTACTGAGTTTAGGCGAAGTATGAAATGACCGGTGAAAATGTGGTTTCGACAAGCTCAACCACCGCAAGCACAAGCGCAAATATTGAAAGCACAGGCTTAACCACCGCAAGTGCAAGCTCAACCACCGCAAGCACAAGCGCAAATATTGAAAGCTCAAGCTCAACCACCGCTTGCGGCGGGAACGCCCATTTTGAAAATCAGTACTTTCTAGGCTGTAATTACGGTGCGGCCTACTGGTTTTACTATGAAAAGGACCGTGCAACCACACTTGATATTCAGTTCTTACAGACAATCAAAAATAAATATGAGCAGTACATAATCTACGCAGATATCTGTTTACTGCAAAAAGAACTGTTGAGAAAGAACAACATCATCTTTAAAAGATACCAAGAGACATCAAGCTTTTTTATATGGAGAAGCAAATGGAACTTAAAGCATATCAGGCACGGACTATAAATGACTTAAAAGAATTCTTAGTTTTTACGAAAGCCACAACGAAGTTTCAGAGCTTTTTATCCAGTTTTTTTTAACGTTACGAAAAGTATCGTTAATGTAAACAGGATTTTATGGTTTGTTTTTTGCTGATATGCGAGATTCTGGATGTTGAAATATCCTTTTTTGCATTTTACAGGAGAAACAAATGTGTGTATTTGCTGAATTATTAAGGTTTAAGAAAACTGCAGCAGCTTTTCTGCTTGGTTTGGTGGTGCTTTGCTCTTTGTCTGCGGAAAATGTACTTTCTGCATATAAATTGAAAATAAAGCAGATGGATTTGCATAGTGATGACGTAAACAGTTTTGACCGGCTTTATTATGAATCCTTATTCAAAGACGCTGGATTATGCAGGAACCGGTTTTACTGCTCTTTCGCTCTTAAGCCCTGCTGTTATGTTTGCGGCTCCTAAAGAAGATTATTGGAAAATCGGAATTGAATATGCTGAAACAATAGCGCTTGCTTATGGTGTAAAGGAGCTGTTCAAGATGAATGTAAGCCGTGCCCGTCCTTATATGTATTTTGACGGTGCTCCGGTAGAAAAGTATGAAGACGGCGACTGGGACGATTCTTTTATTTCCGGACATACGACATTAAGTTTTGCGGCTGCAAGTTTTACAACATTTATGTACTGTCAGTATTTTCCTGATTCACGGTATAAGCCGCTGGTGATTGCGGGGTCGTATTCGCTGGCTGCTGTTACAGCAGGGTTAAGGCTTGCAAGCGGAAATCATTTTTTGACAGACGTTCTTTGCGGAGCGGCGGTAGGAACCAGCATAGGATTTTTAGTTCCTCTGGTGAATTCGTTATGGTTTAAGCCGTCTTTTGCAAAGAAAGATTCCTGTTTTGAGGTGAACGTTTCGCCTACGGCCCTGATGTTCAAATATAATTTTTGAGACTTTGATAAGAATGCTGTGTTATAATGTAAACATGGATTTTAACACAAAGCTTCAGCAGTTAAGAACAAAAAAAGGTTTAACGCAGGAACAGCTTGCAGAAAAAGTCTGTGTTTCCAGGGTTGCGGTTTCTAAATGGGAGGCTGGAAGGGGATATCCTAACCTTGACTCCCTTAAGATGCTTGCAAAAGTGTTTGATGTTTCAATTGATTCTCTGCTTTCTTCTGAAGAGCTGTTGGATATTGCTGAAGTTCACCGTAAAAATGAATCCAATATGTTCAGGAGTCTGCTGTTCGGGATTATGGATTTTATGACATTTTTAATGTTTGTGCTCCCCGTGTGCGCGAACCGTTCTGATGGTAAAATTTTTATGGTGACGTTGCAAAGTCTAAGGCTCGCAAATGAATCTGTAATAGCGGTTTTTATTGTGCTGGTGAGCATGAACGGTTTGTTCGGAGCACTAGAGCTTGCGCTTCAGAACGTTCAGAAAAAGGTAAAGCAAAATCTTGAGTTGATTCTGTCCGGAGCATTCAGTTCGCTGGGAATTGTATTTTCATGCATGATGAATCAACCGTATGCATGCGTATATTATTTTTCGTTGTTTTTGATAAAGGTGCTTGTTGCATTGCGGACGGTTTGAATCAGCGGAGCTTTACGGCAATATTTTCTGCGTGGGCATTTTTTTTCGGAAGAATTGTTGCCGGTTCTGGTAAGACAGAGTGAATGACATAATAAAAAAAATCAGATAATATATCGCAATCAAAGGAATAAAAAAGAGCTGAATGTCATTGCTGCCGATGCAAAAAAAGACGTTTGTAATGTATCCGTATTTTTTTATAATCCGTATCCGGAGAGCCGGACCGCAGATCCCTTTGGAATAAATCATTGCACAGACTGGCGTGGCAGCATTTTTAGTGGACAGGCTGCCGGTAGTCATGTTGAAGAATGCTTAGGAAGAGTCAGATCATGAGCAATTATTACTGTATTTGGGTCAAAACTGGTTTTGAGAATAAATTTGTAGAAAAAATACAATCGATTTTTGATTCCGTTCCGGAAGAACAGAACGGAAAACTCCATTGCATTGGAAAGCAGATGCGCCTAAGGAACGGCAAGGAGTACATTGATCCGTTGATGCCTGGCTATGTTTTCTGGGAAACGGATAGTCTTTCAAGAATTCAGGATATAAAAGATGAAGATGGGTTTATAGATTTTCTTCCTGGCGGAAAGGAGTTAAAACCGTTGTCCGCAAGAGATGCGGAGCTTGTGAATTCATTCTTAAAATTTGGAAGCGTTATTCCTATAGTAAACGTACAGTTTGATGTAAACGACAGGATTGTTATACCGCAGGCTTCGTCAGCCTCTTCTGGGGTGCCATATTCGAACGGCTTTCGCTTCATAAGAAGCAGAACTTCTTTGCGTTCTTCATAATCCTGTGCTTCTGCCTTTCCCTCGT
>JAFOSK010000008.1 GCA_017392945.1 Treponema sp. | reverse complement strand
CGCAAGCTTAAGATTTCTTCTACAAAATCTATGCATGGTCACTGTCTTGGTGCAACTGGTGCTATTGAAGCAATGGTTTGTGTTAAGGCTATTACTGACAGTTTTGTTCCATGCACAAAGAACCTTGAAGAACAGGATGTTGAAGGCGGTTGTGACCTTGACTACGTACCAAACAAGGGTATTGATATGAACGTTGACGCTGCTATGTCTGCTACATTTGGTTTTGGCGGACACAACGGTGCAATTATCATTAAGAAAATCAAATAGTTTAAATAATTGACATGTTAAGGAGGGGGAGAGATCCCCCTCTCTTCAGCCCGCGTTGCGGTCTTACGCTACCCCCTGTGCGGGCTTCAAATGCCAGCCCGCAACGCCTGGCTTAAAAAAGATTTTTTTATTCTATGCAGTTGCTGATAGCTTTGCGGCTGCAAGTAGAGTTTTTATCTTGCACAGAGCGTTCATTTGCAAAGAAGCGAAAGGTTGCAGTGGCTTGGTTCTGATTGCAGACTATTGTAAAGATGAAGCCCGTTTCCTAAACAGTTTTTCCAGTTGCGGCATTTTGCACAGCTTCCTTTTTTTGCCCAGGAGCGGTCGCGCATTGTTTTATAGCGAGTGTTCCATAGGCGCATGAATTCAAAGTTTTCTGAATATATATTTCCCTGAATAAAATCTTTTGCACGTACGGAAAGGCACGCGGAAACGGATCCATCGCACATTACGCTTGCTACATTTATTCCGCCACGGCAGAAAAAGAAAAAATCCCTTACTTTAAGTTCGTATTTTCCAAGATATCCTTCGCAGGAATAGTTAAGGTGTATTGATTTTTTTATTCCGGCATTGAGACTTTTATAAGTTCGGGTTTCTTTTATAAAATCCATAAGTTCGCGGTATTCTATGGGTGTAAGAGCCAGATTGTTTTGTGCGGCGCGTCCTTCCGGGAAGATTGAAAAAATCCGCCATTCTTTTACATTTATGGAAATTAAAAAGTCGCGGAAATTTCTTAAGGTCTTTAAATTATTGCGGTGAACGCATGTAATGACATCATATTTTAATCTGTGAGGATAAAGTTTTTGAAATTCGTTAGCAAGCTTTATTGCTTCTGTTACTTTTTTGAAGGAAGCGGGATTCCGGCGTAAAAAATTGTGCTGTTCTTCAAAGCCGTCCAAACTGAATGCAATGGAAGTCATTCCGGCATTCAGGAGAGATTGAAATCGTTCTTTTGTAAGATAAAGTCCGTTTGTTACGATTCCCCAGTGGAAGCCTCGTTTTATTATTTCTTTTCCTGCAATTTCTAAATCTTTTCTTAAAAGAGGCTCTCCGCCGGTAATGCAGATAGTAAGCTTCTTGTATGGATTGTTTTTCTTTATGTCATCAAGAACACGAATGAAATCAGAAAGAGGCATGTCCGGAGTTCCGCTTGTAGCAAGGCAGTCGCTTCCGCAGTGAAGGCAGTTTAAATTGCAGCGCAGGGTACATTCCCAGAAGAGGTAGCGTAATTCGTGATTTTTGATTTCTTTTGTACGGTAAAAACGGAAAATCGCCTGTTTTAATTTATTCGGCATTAGAATTCTGTTCCATTGAGGCAGAGTCTTGATTTTCAATTGTATTTTGGGCGTTCTGTTGATTTTGTTTCTGCTGCTCAACTTTTGCTTCGTTCAGGAGCATATACATTATGTAGTCGTCGTTGTTTTCTACCATGCCGTAACAGGAAGTAAGCGTTCCGATTCCGCAGATTCCTAATAGGGTACCTAGAATTTTTTTCCAGGTCCAATGAAGCTTTGTGTTCATAATTCTCTCTCTCTTTTTCTAATTAGACTGCCTGTAGAGTTTATGGAATTGCATTTAAATTGACTCCTAGTCGCAAAGCAATGATTAAAAACGTATGCTAGCACACTACACGCTGTTTATGGCAATGAAACGAGCAAAACTCCGTTTTGCTTAGCTGGTTTTTGCATGCAAAAACTAGTCGTAACGGTAGACCATTTGCTAGTTGAAGTAAGTATTACAACCGTTACTAGGCGGCCATAGACAGAGTGTTTTTTTCCTCATCACTCCGCTCCTTCGCGCCAATTTTACAGGAATTCCAAAAAAATCTACATTAGACCTAATTATAAATTTTGAAAGAAAATTATGTCAATATTTGATTTTGAGATTTATTTTTAAATTTGATTTACCTGATAAGAAGTGCGGTTGTTTTTAACATCATTTTAAGATAATATGAGCTATCATGGTAAGGCTGAATATTGTTACATTGCAAGTATTCTAAGCTTTGCTACAGAATATAGACCGCTCTGATTGGCGGGCATTTATAGGAGAAATAAATGGCTTTGACTACTGATATCAAATCATTGCTTCCACATCGCGAACCATTTTTGTTTGTTGATGCAATTTTGAGCGCTGATGACAAAGGTTGTGTTTGTGAACACACATTTACTGAAAATGAATTTTTCTTTAAGGGTCATTTTCCTGAATATCCTGTTGTTCCTGGTGTAATTCTTTGTGAAACTATGGCTCAGGCTGGCGGCGCTGCTTTGCGTTACAGCGGAGTTGTTCCAGCAGACGGATTATTTTTCTTTGCAACATTGGACAAAGTAAAGTTCCGCAATCAGGTTCGCCCTGGCGATAAGGTTCGCATGGAAATCACATATCTTCGCACAAGTCCAAAAATGATTAAGCAGGCCGGCAAAGCATACGTAGGCGACACACTCTGCGCCGAAGCTGAGTGGATGTGCCTTGTCGGATCAGCACAATAGTGCTGTCCGACGGGTAGGATAATTTCCTTGCACAACCAGACGCGCAAGCGGCTGATGTGTTTAGTTGGCAGCGCCAACTAAACAAAAAAAGCGGACTTAAGTCCGCTTTTTTAATCTGCGAAGCAGATTGTCCACGAACAGAGTGGACTGCTTGCAGCGCGGAGCGCAGCGACGCATGTGTCTCGTAGGATCAGCGCAATAGTGCTGTCCGACGGGTAGGATAATTTCCTTGCACAACCAGACGCGTAAGCGTCTGATGTGCCATGTCGGATCTGCACAATAGCTTTGGGTTTGTGGAATCTTCATTAAAATTTGCTCCCGGTCGCTTTGAGCGGCTCGGAACCAGGGCTGTCTAATAATTTAGAACCTGCGTTCATTAAGCTTGTCGAAATGATCGTTCACTGCACAATTGGTGGTTTCGAGAACCTTAACCACCGTCCATTTTTTTGACAGCTTCTACATGCTGTTTGTTGTAAGGGAACTATATATTGTCGCTTTGCGACAACAACAAACAGAATGTTTCCGTTCCACTCAATACTTTCTCGCGCCAATTTTAATTATTTTTCAGTAACTCAAAACTATTGCCTTAAATATTTATAACTAAATAGCGGGTTGATTCAGCGAATGTGTTGAAATCTGCCCGCTTTTTTATTGTCTGAAATGAAAAAAATGCCGATAATGGAAGAGTAGGATTATCGACTGGTTTATGAAAAACCGTAACGTTTGCAGGATTTTTCAAGTTTCTCATTTTTTTCAGAATGCGCACTTTTTATGCCGGGTAATAGTTTTTGCGCTGGTTGGATTTTTTGCGCTTTCCGGGGCATGGGGTTCTGAAAAGTGGAGCGGTGTAAAAAACAATCATGGGGAAAGTACAAATTTTCGTTCTGATAGTGGTGGTTTTACATTTGATTTGACAGGTGATACGCAGTGGAACGGTAATCTTATTTTAGGTGCAAATAATTACGATATTGTTATTAATTTAAACGGACATTCATTGTATATATACAGGCTTTGTATTGGATGGATAGATTCAGATGTTTCCTATAAGTTGAAATTAATTATAAATGGGGAAGGGTCCGTAAAAATAGATAACTGGCAATTATCTACTTATGGAAGTCAGACTGCAGCTTCTTCAAATAATCTTACTGTAACTGGGAATGCACTTTACAGTTTCCCTTCTAATGGATCTTCATATTTTGCATCTGGTTATGATACTTCTGGAGGAATTTCTGCTGAAAATAATATTTTTTATTGGACTGGCGGAGGAGCGGACGGCAATTGGACTACAAAAGAAAACTGGCTATACAATAACGAGAGTGCGCATTATCCTGGAGAAAGCGGTTATTCGGACAAAACAGTATATTTTCTAGGTACAGAAGATGCTTATGTTGCCTTGGATCAAAATATAACGCTTTCATCATCTATGTATGTCAATTCTGCTGGTGAAAATCCGATAACATTAAATCTCAATGGAAATACTCTTAAGGTTGATACTATTATTTTAAATAGTGATGATACTGCTAGTACTAATTCAAATATGTTTATTTCTGGTTCCGGTTTATTCGAATGTGCAAAACTTGATTATCCGAACACAAAAGAACATACAGTAACAATTAATGAAGACTGTGAATTAAAGATTACGTCTACACTTTATGGAGACGGAATTTCTGATTTTATGTGGTTTACGGGTGATGGAACGCTTTCGATTCCTGGATCCGGAGCAAATTTAAACTGGTGTGATGGAAATAAGAAAACAACTGTAAAATATACGGACATGAAGAATATCAAGGCATCGTGTCCTCCGTCTTATTATGCTGTGTCTTTCTCTGGAGCAGAGAATTTTGGTTCAGGGAACGATATCACTGTTTCCGTAACTAAAGATAAGAACGGTGAAAATCCAGGTTCGAATCCTCTTAATTTTCCATATAAGATTTTTCTTACAGATAATTCAAAAAACAGTATTTTTAAATTTGATTCAAATGCGCTTACAGATACTGTTGATTCTAATATTTCTAAGACTGAATACAGTACAGAATCAAAAATCTTTGCTGTAAATGATCCTTCAGAATTTACGAATCTTGAAAATGAAGATGGTTTTACAATCACTTTTTATGCACCTGACGGAAGCGGACTTGTATTAGGATCGGTAAACTGGAAGAAAAAATATCCTACCTGGACTGGAACTACTGATTCTGACTGGACAAAAACCTCTAACTGGGCTGGAATCAGTTTACTTACGGAGCTTGATTTATCTGATTTAAGTGATTATGAAATCACGCTCATTAACGGACTTACTCATTATCCGGAAATAGAGGATGAGCAGGATGTTTCTGTAAAAAAGCTGGTAATTGAAGGCGGCGCGGAATTCAAGGTTTCTGGCGGAAGTTTTACAGCTCAAGAAAGCATTGTTGTAAAAGGTGAATATGATTTTGGAATCTCTGACGTTCAAATTTCTGGCGGTACTTTAACTGCCGGCACAATTGAAGTTCAGGGTAACAGTGAATTTTCTTTGTCTAGCGGTACAGTACAGACAGACTTGCTTTATATTAATGGAGATAACGCCAACAGAACGACGGAGTTTAAGTTTTCTGGCGGTAGTTTAAGCGGAAAAACTGGCACTTATGCGGATTTTAAGGCTGAACAAAATGCCAGCACAGATTTATCGGTGGACGCGTTTGAAGTAAATAATTTTACGCTTTCTGATGAAGATTCTGGAATTGCTCCTGTGTTTAATTTAAACCGGACAGTTCTTACTGTTAATGGTGCGTATTCTAATACGGGTGGGGCTGTATACACAAAAATGCGCTACTCAGAGGATTGTTCTGTTGCCGCTGAAACAGCTGATGCCGGTACCTGGGTTTTTGTTGCCCCGGAAGCAAGTGATAAATGGGTTTACGTAAAACCTGTAACAAATCTTAGTTATAATGATGTGATAATATCGCTTTCCTCCATAAAGCAGACTTGTATAGGCGGAGATATAAAAGCAAACTCAATTGAAATAAATACAAGCGGTGGTTCAAATGACTCTCTTGTAGTTTTTTCTGATTGTACGGTTGATTCTCCTGTAAGCTATACTTTATCCCAGGACGGACTTACATTTTTAACAACATATACAACATCTTCTTCTGAAAGTTATCATGCAATTGAATTTAAACAGACGGTCAATACAGGTATATATCCTCTTAAAACAAGTGGTGAAGGAAGCGTAAAATTCAGCGGTGCTGTTACAGCTGGAAGTCTGTCTGCGGATACAAAGGTTACGCTTGCGGCAGATATAACGGTAGGTGGTGCAATTACTTTTTCTGAAGCTGTAACTTCAGAAGGAACTATAACTCTTGCAGCCATTGGGAATATTACGTTTGAGAAAAAACTTGATGTTTCCGGGAATTTGAATTTGATTTCTGGTGCTGCCGGTACGCCGGAAACGGTTACATTTACTTCAACTGTTGATTCAGAGGCAGGGGATGCCGGCTCTATAACGGTTGGAAGCGAAGAAATTCCAAGTCTGACTGAATTAAATAAAAGCGTGGGCTCAAATGAAGCTCTGGATTCGATTTTATTCTATGGCGCTGTAACAGTAGAAAGCGGCTGTTCTCTTATAAAAACAGGCGGAGTGGCAGGAAAATACGCAGAGTTTAAAGGCGGTTTTAGCGGAACGCCGGACATTTTACTTACCGGAAATGCAAAAATTTTCGGTGATAATACATTCAATTCGTTTAAGGTAGATAATTCTGCAATTTTAAGGGCAACAGAAGTCCTTTTTGAAGACGGAAAGACTCAGCATTTTTATACGGCGGTTTATGATGGTTCTAGTTCTGCCGTTCCTGTTGAAATTTTCAAAGGAAATTCAGAGGGATTTCTGACACTTTCTTCAATAAACGGTTCTGACTCAAAATGGTCTGTAATATTTGAAAATTTTCCGACAAATAAAAACTTTTCATATACGCGCGTTTCTTGTTCAAAGTCAGTTACATCTGCCGGAGTAAATAACGATCTTCGCATAGTGCCGAAAACAACTCTTGTTGATGAAGGAACTGCTGGCTCAACAGAAAATTGGTTTCGGCTCGTGTCTTACAAATGGGTTGGCGGAGAACTCGGAAAGACGGGTTTGTGGAGCGACCTTGCAAACTGGAAAGATCTTTCTGATAATTCAGTTGCTTATCTTCCGGTTTATGATGATGAAGTCTGTAAAATCGAGTTTGCTTCTGATTTCAATTTTGAAACGGCGTTTGCAGGGGTTTCTCCTGCTGTAACAGAAATAAAGCTTAATTCCATGGAAATTGCCGGCGGAAAACGTTTTGCGCTGGCAGACGGTAATCTTACGCTTTCCGAAATAAAGCTCGATGCGGATTCAATTTTTGCTCTTTATGGAAAAGCTGGTCAGACTATAAGTGTCAGCGGTGTAATTACAGCGGATTCTGATTCTACAATAGAATACTATGATGACGGAAGTAATTCTGTTGCGGCATCTCCTGTTTTTGCCGTTGAGACTTCTGGTGGAACGAAGGTGTTCAAAAATCTTTCTGTGAGGCAGACAGCTTCAGGCTCTACTTTTGAGTTTGATACGGCTGTTTCTGCAAAAACTATAAATTGTACCGGCCCTGTATGTTTTTGTGGAAATGTGCAGACTATTGGCAATCAGGAGTACTCCGGCACCGTAACTCTTACCGGCGCCGTTTCCTTTAAGGCGGGCGATTCTTCAAATTCCAGTTCAGAAATCAATTTTGCCGGCGGCGTGTCATGCGGTGGAAATGCGCTTTCTGTAGAAACAACTGGGAACGCTGTATTCGGAAACAGTTCGTCCCCTGCTTCGGGTTTTTCAGAAGATTCTGTAGTTCTTTCCCTTGTCGGAAATGCAGAGATTTACGGTGATAATAGTTTTTCTTCCCTAACAATAGATAATTCGTCTTGTGGTACAGAAACCACGGTTAAATTTGAAGGCGGAAAGACACAGTCAATTGGGAATTCTTTTTCTTCTGCTGAGATTCTGTTTGCAGGATCGGAATCCTATCCTCTGACCGTAACGCACACAGGAGACGAATCAGCTCCACGCTGGATCGCAAAATTCGCGGAAAAGCCCAGTGCTGAGAATTTCAGGTTTGTAAAAGTTTCATCTGCGGATTCCGTAAAAAATGACGGTTCCGGAGATCCAAATTTTCTTGATATAATTCCTGCTGCCGGAAAAATCATAAATGAAGGAAATAATCTTAATTGGTTTATAAAAACCGTATCGTATATTTGGACGGGTGCTGGTGCTGATAAATTATGGTCAACTCCAGGTAACTGGGAATATGCAGATATAGAACCGGCTTCCCCTGTGGAGGAATGTCCTAGGTATACAGACGGTGTTTTTTCTGTGAAATTTAATTCTGACTTTGATTTTGCGCAGGCTTTCGATGGGCTTTCGCCTGAGGTAACGGAAATAAAACTTAGTAAGGTTGAGGTTGCTGAGGGAAAGCGTTTTGCAGTTTCTGGTGGAAAACTTATTGCCAATGAGCTTATTGTAAAGGACGGCGCTGTTTTTGCGCTTTACGGAACTCAGAACCAATATTCAGATGTTTTGGAATTGCCGGATGCTGTTTTTGTTCAGTGGGGGCAGAATTGCAGCATTGAATATTATGATGATGGAACTGCACTTGCTCTGAACAAGGAGGATCTTCCCTTCTATAAGAATACGGCTACTACTGGTGCAGCCAGCTTTGATAATCTCGTAATAAACCAGATCGGAACGAGCTCAGAGTTTAAGCTATCTGGAAAAATGGAAGTTTCTAAAAAAACAAGAATAAAATCTGTTGCCGGAAATTCTGTGTCTCTTTTGAATGAGGGGAATTCTTTTGATGGACCTGTATGCATAGAAGGCGGTTCTGCGCTAGAAATTAATGCTTCTGATGCCTGTGCTCTTAGAATTTCAATGGCTGATACATTAATAAGTTCTGGCGGCTGTGATTCAGTAAAGGTTACGTGTGCAAAAAAGATTGTAATAGAGACTTCTAAAATGTTTTCAAGGGGAAGTCAGATATATAACGGAGACATAGAAACTTCGGCTGTGGATTCAGAAGGAAACCCTGTTTCTGTTTTGTTCTCTACGAGTCAGGATTCAACATTATTGGATTTTGAAGGAAATTTTACTTCCTCAAACGGTCAGGGAATCACTTTTGGAACTTCTGGAACAACGGGTGTGGATCATAAAGTAAAACTGGCAGGAAGTGTTTCTGGAATTTCAGAGTTACAGAGTTTTTATGAATCGGAAATTTGTGGAAATGTCAGTTCTTCTGGTGCTCAGAATTATGAAAAAGCAGTAATTCTTAGTTCGGATGTGCTTGTCAGTGCCTCGGACATAAATTTTAAGGGCGGCGTATCTTGCGCTGGGAACGCGCTAGCAGTAGAAACAGCAGGAAATGCAATATTCGGGAACGCGGAAGACTTAGTTGCTGGATTTACAGACTCTTCTGTGAATGCTGCAACTGTTACTATAAAAGGAAATGCAGAAATCTACGGCGACAACATATTCAGGAAATTGGTTTTGGATAATTCTGCAAGGACTTTAGAAACTTTTGTAAAATTCCAAAGCGGAAAGACGCAGACTGTAAGGGACTTCTTTGATGCTGAAGGTTCGGAAAATGCCTTGCTTAATCTGTACGGTACTTCAGATTCTGAATGGATTCTGGATCTTTCTTGTATTGCCGAAAGCCAGATACAGAATATAACTGCAAAATATCTGGCTGTAAAAAATTCAAAGTCAATATTTGACAGTATCGATGCACAAAACAGTTCTGATCTTGGAAATAATATAAACTGGAATTTCTGTGGATTTGAATATGAGTGGACTGGAGAAGTGTCTTCTGTATGGACAGAAAAATCTAACTGGAATCCTAAATCTTTTCCTGGAAAAAAATCCAGTATGAAAATTTCAGCAGGAACTAACGAGCCGTTAATTGACCGTGACATAGAGACTGTAAAACTTACAGTTTTGCAAAATTCGGTTCTTGATTTGAAATCTTATTCGGTTTTTGCACAGGAAATAAAGAATGAAGGAACGGTCAGAATAAAGGGGACTGCTTCGCAGGTTGTCAGTGGAACAAAAGTTAACGGTACAGGAAGTCTGATTGAATATAACTGCGGTTACGGGGAAACGGCTGTAAATCCGGTCTGGGGCAGCTCATATTGCAATTTGTTAATAAGCGGCGCATCAGATTTTACAGAGGATTTTGCTGTACTTGAAAAACTGACGTTTACTACACAGGAAGCCGTAAAATTGAATGGAAATATTTCTGCGGCTGAACTTTCTGGAGAAAGCATAAGTCTTGAACTTGGGGAATCATGCACAAAGCTAGAAATTTCTGGAGCTGCCACACTTTCTGGTAGTTTGAAGTTTTCTGCTGATGTTCTGGCTCTTTCCGCCTCTTCGTGGACATTTACAGATTTTTCTATTACGGGAACATTTGTTTCTGTTGCAGGTGCTGTGACAACAGAGAATAATTTTTTATGTGATTCAGCTGTTTCGTTTACGGGCGGATTCGTTCAGCATGGAGATCGCTGCGAATTCAAAAAAGACGTAAAATTTACATCGTATAAAGCGGACTCAGGTACAATCGCTTTCATGGGAACGGATGAACAGAAGGTTGAATCTTTTGCTGGCCCGGGAAAAAATGTAAATATTACAGAAAGTTCAGGCGGTTTCATAAGTACAGCACTTTCTGAAACGTCTTCAGGGGCAAATCTTGTTTTTGCGGACGTTGAATTTGGTTCTGAGAACAATACTGCTTCTCGCATTGATTTTTACATTGATTGTGTTGTGCTTGGCAACTGGACTTCATATAGTGAATTTAAGGCTGTCTGCGGAACCGTCAGATTTACAGGAGACAGCGTTGTCTCAGGAAACAACGTTTTCTACGGTTTTGAGTATTATAAGGACAGCGGAAATCTGGTATTTAAAAACGGAAACGAATTTAATTCATTTGATATAAAGGGTAATAATTCCACGGTTACATTTCCTGCCGGAGAGCAGAATAAACAGGTGATTAATTCCCGACTTAAAATGTATGGTGCAAAGGGGAATTTTCTTGTATTGCAGTCAGCTGCTGCCGGGGAACGCTGGTACATTGATTTTAAAGGAAACGGTATGGACCGCACTGCAGCGGATGTATATTACGTAAATATTTCTTATTCCTATGCGGTGAATCAGATTGCTGCAAGGGAAAGTAAGAACGGACACCATAACGTGAACTGGATATTCCCGGCAATGAGCATTTCGTTGTCCTTGTCAAAACCTGGAACCAACCAGCTATATTTTATGTTTGACAGAAAAATTGACTGGAATAATTCAAAAGTTGCTTCAACATTGATTTTCATGAATGAAGAGGGGGAAATTTCTGATCTTGCTGTTGATGCCGCTGACAGAGTTGCTGAAACATCTGAATATACCTCGGTTATCTGCCGTCTTAGCAGAAATGTTACGCTGGATGATTTAAAGGATCTTTATATAGTTTACCGTCCATCTGGAACGGACGTTATATGTGATACCGCCGGTGTAACGCTTCAGGATTATTATGCGCATACTATAAGTGATTTTGCCGTCGATTTTATAACACCTCTGTATGGATACGATAACCGTCATACTGAATATTCTGACGAGCAGTTTGCTCAAAATGTTGGAGATGGCAGTTGGAGCATAAGAAACTGGAATTCTGATCAAGGAAAGGACGGAACTCTTTTATACGGTACGGATATTCTTATTTCTGCGATCCAGAATGAGTCTGTTATTTCTTCAAAGGTTGTCATGTTCTTTGATAACAAACCTGATTCTGGTTCGGTTTCTTCGGAATATAATGCGGTTACAGGTTCTTCTTGTAGAATTTGGATTCCTTCTTACCGGAGTGACCAATCTGCAGTAAATCCAATAGAAAGTTTCTCTGAAAATACAAATAATCCGTCTGGTTTTGTCGTTAATGAAACTGGTAAAAAGAACCTTAATTTTATAATCAAGAAATCATATTTTAATGGCGACAGAATTAAGTCTGGCGAACAGGTGTCATTTCTATTTGCCCTTGAAGATTTTGAAGTTTGTCATGAACCGAAGATTATTTACAGCGGTTCAGGGGCTTCTTTTGATACGTCCAGCAAAACTCCTTTATTCGCAATACGGCTTAAGAATCCCGCAGATTATTCTACAATTGATTTATGGTCATTCCGGTTAAAGGATATGACTTTACAGCGAGGCGGTGTAACGGTTGTGAATAACGTTATAGATGCATCTGCCGGAGAGGAAGCAAGTATAAAGGTCAATATGACAGAAACAGGGAATTTGAATGTTGTTGTTATGACTTTGGACGGAAATGTTGTTCAATATCTTCATCATGGAACAGCGGTCTTTGGAGACCATATATTCAGCTGGAACGGAACTACTAAGAGCGGAAAGCCTGTCGCTAGAGGACTTTATTTTATAAGGGTATTCGGAAGCGGAATTGACGAGACGAGAAAGGTAATGGTTGTTAAGGAATAATAAAATCTTTATAATGTCTGCAATATGAATTCAAAAGAACGGCTTTCACAAAGATTTGAAGATATGGGGCGCTTTTTTGCAGAGTCAATCTGTGCCCTCCCTGGAATTCTTGAAAATATCAGTCGTGAAGGTTGTAAAATCCGTTATCAGTTCCCTGTAACGGTTGATATGGATTATGACTATGAGGTAAAAATTACTTTTGCGAGGGCTGCGTCGGATTCTTTTGCTTTGGTTTGTCATCCGCAGTGGATTCATGAAGAAGGAAATTCTACTGAAATTGGATTCAGGATCCTGCCGTCAACGGATTATACCCGTCTTGCATCTTATATAAATCAACTTGAAGAAGAAAGCGCTGCTGATGACATTGATATTCAGCTGAGTGATTCTGTGTGTCAGATAATAAAATGAAATCAACAAAACTAAAAGGAGCGGCATTTCTGGCTTTTCCAGACATGCAGGGAATGCTGCTGACAGAACTTTCGGGGCGTCTCAACTTTAATTCAAAACCGACAGCGGTTTACGGGGATTTGCTTTATTTTGAAGATTTTCCTGTTGATTCTGTTAAAAATGAAAATGGTCAGCCCTATTGGTCGCGCTGTACAATGCTGGAACCGCAGCGTATTTCGTTTGAATCTATCGGCGAAGCGGCTTCTGCTTTAAAATCTATACAACGCAGCTGGGCTCCTTACCAATACCAGTTTTTCCGCCGTGCAAATTTAATCCAGGAAAAACTTCCGTATGTTAATCTTAAGGTTAGAAAATTCCCTGTAAAAATTCCTTCAACGCCGATCGGGCTTTATACGCTTATCGATGAAAAAACTATGATTGCTAGTGCCGTAACGTCCAGCTCGATTCCTTCAGGTCAGATTATTTTTGAAGAAGATCATGAAAATCCGCCTAGCCGGGCATATCTAAAAATTCAGGAAAGCCTTACAATGGCAAACCTTCTGAACGGAACTCCACTTCCAAAGGCTGGAGACCGCTGTTTTGAAGCCGGAGCCTGCCCCGGCGGCTGGACATGGGTTCTGGTTGGTCTAGGAGCAAATGTATATGCTGTTGACCGTGCAGAGCTTGCTCCGTCTTTGATGGAAAATCCTTTGGTTCGTTTTCAGGCTCATGATGCCTTTACATTAAAGCCTCAGGACATTGGCGCCTGCGACTGGGTTTTCAGTGATGTAATATGCTACCCAGAGCGCCTCTTAAAATGGGTAAATGAATGGCTTTCAAGCGGACTTGTGCGCAATATGATTTGTACAATAAAAATGCAGGGCGAGCCACAGTGGGATGTAATCCGTCAGTTTGCCGAAATTCCAGGAAGCCGCGTGGTTCATCTGAATTATAATAAACACGAACTTACCTGGATTCACACGGAAATTGCAGCGGCGGATCAGTCTGCCCGTTCTGAATAATTCCGCGTTTTTTTCTCTGTACGCAACGTCGCTCCCGACGGGGGCGTTAGTTTTCGTCCTTTAGTTTTTCCAAAAGTTCCGGTAGTTGATATATGCTTTCCAGTCTGAATGTTCTTCCTGGGTGCGGGGCAATGCCTTTAAAGGCGGAGCTTGCATCCGAGGTCAAAGGTTTTCCGTTTTTATTTCCAATTAATACGGCTGTCCCGCCCATAGCCTGATAGCCGTCTGTATATTTCTGCATGTCATCAAGAAAAAGGGCATTGTCTATGGTTGCACCGGCGTATTCCAACGCCCTTTCGAATGCGGAGGCGTATGGTTTTCCAAAAAGATTGCAGTCTCGTATGTCACAGATTGTATCAAACAAGTCTGAGATATTAAGTTTTTTTAGTACGCGTTCTGCATGTTCCCGAGGTGCGTTTGTGCAGATGATTTTTGGTATTTTAATCGATTCTAAAAAAGGGCGTAATCTTTTATCTTCTTCAAGTTCGTCAGCTTCGTTTTCTGGGTGAACGTGTGAGAAAAATCCTTCTATATCGCTTAGACCTTCGCTTCTAAGCCATTCCAGCGTAGTAGAAAAACTGCGGATTTTACCTTTTCGTATTTCGGCTGCTTCTTCCATGCTGACTTTGAAAAAATCTGCTACGCATTCCATCATTCTTCTGGTTATTCCAGCATCCATTGCTGCGCTGGCGGGATATAAAGTGTTGTCCAGGTCAAAGATAAGGTGTTCAATGTGCATGTGCTTATTCTACTTCATAATGCAATTGAGGTGAACCCCGCATATAAAAGCTGTACTTTACAGGATAAAGCGAGAAAAAAATATTTTTAATCCGTGAGAAGGAAGTCTGGTTTTCTGAAGCAGCGGGCGCCGGCATGGAATGGGGCGCGAAGCGCGTGCCGAACGAAGTGAGGTACCGACCGCGAGGGAAGCCCTGGAACGCCGGTTTGCAAAGGAATTCCGCCTGAAAGCTCTTTTGAATAAAATTATTTTGCAAAATTGATTTTTGTTTGCAGTTGCCGTCTAACGTTGACATGTCAATTTTTTGAGCGTAAGATAAAAGAACGTCAAAAAATTTTCATTGGGGTAAATAAAATGGGAAAATTGCTTAAGGATGCTTACGGAAAATATTTTAAGGAGATGTTACAGTATTCAAAAGCACCTGCAAAAATCGACAGTACTAATGTTTATCAGGAAGCAAATAAGGATCTGACAAAATATATGGAAATGCTTATTTCTGATAATATTCTGCCGGGCTCTGGACTTGGAAACGTTGAAAATTTTAAGGAATTTTATGATGCTGTAAAGGCTGGAAAGCGCGGTCTTATTCTCATGGAACATTATACGAACCTTGATCTGCCGGAAATCATTTATTTCTTGAAAATTCATGGGGAAGACTGGTCTAAGGAATTCTCCGAAAAAATCGTTGCTGTCGCCGGAATGAAGCTTAATGAAGCCGGCGCGGACATACGTGTATGGACAGAAGGCTTCACACGTGTTGTTATTTATCCGACACGTTCGCTTGATAAGGTTGGTGCTTCTGGGGCAAGTGAAGAGGAAAAGATTGCCGAAGAAAAGAAAGCCCGTGCTATAAATCTTGCTGCAATGCGCGCTATGGACGACTGCAAGAAACGCGGACAGGTTGTTCTTGTATTCCCTAGCGGAACAAGATACAGACCTGGTCATCCGGAAACGAAGAAAGGGCTCCGTGAAATTGATAGTTATCTCCGCCTTTTTGATATTGTTCTTCCTGTTGCAATAAACGGAAACTGTCTGCGCATAAATCCTGATAATCCGGAAGATATGGTTTCTGATATCGTTGAACAGGACAAGGTTCTTCTTACTGCCAGTAAAATGCTTGACTGCAAGGCTTACAGAAAGCAGGTCCTGGATAGTCTTCCTGCTGACGAACCGGATCCAAAACAGAAGACAATCGACGGAATCATGGATATACTTGCAAAACTTCATGATGAAGTGGAAAAAACTCGCCTGAACTAGTTTTTTTTTATATCTTATAGGTATGGGGAATCTCAGAAAGCTGAATTGACCTGAGGTTCCCTATATTTTTTTATGCGCAGTAAAATTGGGCGCATTTTTAGAGAGGTTCTGATGGCGAAAAAAAACGGTTCGATTGTATATAAATGTTCCAACTGTTCTTATACTCAGCCACGCTGGCTTGGACGTTGTCCCGAATGCGGTGAATGGAATACCATGGAAGAATGCATAGTGGATACGAATGCCGTAACGCCTGCAGGGAAGGGGGCTGCAGTATGCGAAAAGGTCCGCCCGGTTCCATTGGAATCTGTTACTGCGCAGGATACATCCCGCTTTCAGACGAAAATAGAGGAATTTGACCGTGTTTTGGGTGGCGGTGCAACAAGACGTTCTGCAATTATGATTGGAGGCGAGCCGGGAATAGGAAAGTCAACGCTTCTTATTCAGTCCGCTTCTGGAATGGCGGCGCAATATCCTGGAAGGATTATGTACGTCTCCGGCGAGGAGTCGGCGGCACAGATAAAGGACCGTGCTGATCGGCTTGGACTTTCCTGTAAAGGGATAGAAGTTCTGTGTACTATGCGTCTGGAGGATATTCTGGATGCCCTTGATAAAATAAATCCGGTGCTGGTGATCGTAGATTCGATTCAGACGGTTTATTCTGCCGAGGCTGGACTTGTTCCTGGAACTGTAAATCAGCTTAAGTATTGTGCAAATGAACTTGTTTCATGGGTCAAGAACAGGGATTCAGTTCTTATTATGACTGCTCATGTAACAAAAGAAGGGACGATCGCCGGACCAAAGACGCTTGAGCATATGGTGGATACTGTGATTTCGTTTGAGAGAAACAGCGATGACGTGCGTTTTCTGCATGCGCAGAAAAACCGATTTGGTTCTGTTGACGAGCTTGGAATTTTCAATATGACAGAAAAAGGGCTGGTTCCGGTTCTCAATCCGGCAACAATGTTTCTTTCTGAACGTCGCGAAGTGCAGCCGGCAGGCGTTGCGTGCTGTGTGGTTTTTGAAGGAAACCGAGTCTTTATGGTAGAAATTCAGGCTCTTACGGCTCCTGCAAAATCCGCAGTTTCAAGGGTTTTCAGTGACAAGATTGATTCTGCCCGGGTAAGCCGGATAGCGGCAATTCTTGAAAAGCGTGCCGGAATAAAATTTATTGGTCAGGATATATACGTAAATGTTGCAGGTGGAATCCGGCTTAGTGAAAGCGCTGTTGATGCAGCTCTTGCTGTTGCAATTTATTCTGCCCGAACGGACATTCCTGTTGATGTCGGAACCGCTGTGTTTGGCGAGCTCAGCCTTGCCGGTGAGATTCGCCCTGTTGCAAAGATAAAGGCCCGTGCAAAAACTGCCGAAAATCTTGGGTTTACAAAAATCTATGCTGCCGAAAAGTCTGAAGGTGTTATCCTTTCAAAAGATATCGCATCGCTTGTAAAGACAATTTTTTCCTAGCAGTAAACTTTTGTACCTGGGGCAACGCTTTCTGTAATCCAGGTATTACCGCCTATTACGGCTCCTTTTCCGATTACCGTACTGCCGCCAAGAATTGTTGCTCCTGCATAGATCGTAACATCATCTTCGATTGTTGGGTGTCGCTTTTTATTCATAAGCTCTTTCTTTACGCTTAAGGCACCAAGTGTTACACCTTGATAAATTTTTACATTGTTGCCGATTACTGTTGTTTCGCCGATTACGATTCCTGTTCCGTGATCAATGAAGAAGGAGTCACCGATTTTAGCCCCCGGGTTAATGTCGATTCCTGTTCGGCTGTGGATATATTCACTCATGATACGTGGAATTACGGGGGTCCCGTTTTCATGTAGGAAATTTGCAACTCTGTATGTAAGTATGGCCTGTAATCCTGGATAAGAAAGAATTACTTCTTCTTTGCTTTTCGCTGCCGGATCACCTTTGTATATTGCATCAACGTCCATCATAAGTTTTTCACGTATCAATGGAATTTGTTCTATCATTGAAAATGTTGTCTGTTCTGCAAGCTTAAAGCAGTGTGAATCCATAAGATTTGCCTTGTCATCCGGGTTTTTACAGACTGCATATACGAGCGCTTTTTGAATTTCTGTCGTAAGAGAAGTTATTATGTCATTCACTTTTCTTCCGGTTACATATCTCATGTTTGATGGCCGTATGTCTTCTGCGATTTTGAAACCCGGAAAAATAAGACTTTGAAGTTCATTCAGAACATTTATAACGTTTTCTCTATTCGGAAAGTTTTCGGCTTCGTTTCTGTTTATTCCGCCAAAACGGTCATAAGAATCAAGAATTCCATCAATAAGCATGTCAATGTTCATAGAACCTCCAAGATTGCTAAATACTAGCATAAAGCTAGGAAAAAAACTATAAAAATTCTTCACATTTTAGATAAAAATCAATTGACACAAAATTATGTCTTTTATATATTGTATGAACGCATTGTTTTAGATTATAGGGGTGCGGAAACGCCCTTGTAGCTCAGTTGGTAGAGCGCAGCCATGGTAAGGCTGAGGTCTGCGGTTCAAACCCGCACGGGGGCTTTATAACTGAAGCATAAGCTAACAATAACCTAACTCAGGAGTATAGATATGGCAAGTAAGAAAAAGGGTGCAGTAGAAATTGTTGCTTTACAGTGTTCTGAATGCAAACGTAAGAATTATACAACTTACAAGAACCGCAAGAATATCACAGGTAAACTTGAAATGAATAAGTACTGCCCGTTTGATCGCAAACATACATTGCACAAAGAAACAAAGGCAAAATAAGCTTTTGATAAAATTTTATATTTTTCATTTGGCTTAGGTCAAATGATTGAATATATAGGGCAGTAGTTCAGCTGGTAGAGCAGCGGTCTCCAAAACCGCCTGTCGTGGGTTCAAATCCTGCCTGCCCTGTTTTTTAATTTTATATTTGGAGGAAATATGTCAAAAGTTGGTCAGTTCATACGTGAAAGTAAGGCAGAAATGAAAAAGGTTGTATGGCCTACAAAAGATGACGTTGTTTCTTCTGTAAAAGTTGTTATCATCTCTACAGTGCTAGTTGCGGCTGTGCTCGGTCTGCTTGATTTTGGTTTTACAGAAGCATTCCGCGCGATCGCAGGATAATAGAAGGGGTTTATGGCAAAGTCTTGGTATATGCTTCAGGTTTTTGTTGGGCACGAAGCAAAGATTGAAAGAACCGTAAGAACACTTCTGGAAAGAAAAGAGCTTGATTCTGCAGTTGTAACAGATGTAAAAGTTCCGGTAGAAGAAATCATTGAAATTAAAGACGGTAAGAAAAAAACAAAGCATGAGAATTTTATGCCTGGTTATCTTATGGTAGAGTTGGATCTTCCTGAAATCGGATGGAAGGATACATGTACTGCTTTAAGACGTATTCAGGGTGTTACAGGTTTTGTTGGAACGGATCCTAATGTTCGTCCGCGTGCGATTTCTGCTGCAGAAGCAAAAAATCTTCTTCAGAAGATTGGTGTGCTTAAGAGTGAAAAGACTGTTAAAATTAAGCAGTCATATTCAATCGGTGATATTGTTAAGATTACAGATGGTCCGTTTGCTTCGTTCAGTGGTAACATTGAAGAGGTTAATGACGAAAAAGATAAGTTGCGCGTTAATGTACAGATTTTTGGACGTGCAACTCCGGTTGAAGTAAGCGTTCTTCAGGTTGAGCGCGTTTAATTAGTCAAAATTTCAGGTGCTCGCATGCCAGTGCGGGCATTACCTGTTTTTGGGAGAATTGCAAGTCCGTTGGACAGAGGTAATTCGTTATACCAATTTTAGGAGAATCACAATGGCAACAAAGAAGGTAACAGCCGTAATCAAATTGCAGTGTCCAGCAGGAGCTGCTACACCGGCTCCTCCGATTGGCCCTGCTTTGGGACCTCACGGTGTTTCTGCACCAAAATTTGTTCAGGAATTCAACGACAGAACAAAGACTATGGAAAAAGGACTTATCATCCCTGTAGTTCTTACTGTTTATTCTGACAAATCTTACACATTCATTCTTAAGACACCTCCGGCAGCTGTACTTATTAAAAAGGCTCTTAAGCTTGATAAGGGTTCAGGAAACCCGCTTCGCGACAAGGTTGGAACTCTTTCTAAGAAAGACCTTGAAGAAATCGCTAAAACAAAGCTTCCTGACGTTAATGCTAACGATATTGAAGCTGCAAAGAAAATCATCGCAGGTACTGCACGCAGTATGGGCGTAGAGGTGGAGCAGTAGTATGAAACACGGAAAACAGTATCGCGCATCTGCCGCAAAATACGACTTGTCAAAGAAGTATAATGTATCAACTGCTTGTAAGATGATACAGGATATGAAGTTTGCTAAATTTGACGAAACAGTAGAAGCTCATCTTTGCTTGAAGATGGATAAATCAACTTCTGTTCGTGACACTTTAGTATTCCCAAATCAGTTCAAGGGTGAAAAGAAAGTTTTGGTTTTCTGTAAAGATGACCGTGTAAAGGAAGCTCTTGATGCTGGTGCAACTTATGCAGGTTCTGATGAATACATCAACAAAGTAAAGGGTGGCTGGCTTGATTTTGATATCGCAGTAGCTACTCCAGATATGATGAAAGATGTAGGTCGTCTTGGTATGGTATTGGGACGCAAAGGTCTTATGCCTAACCCAAAAACAGGTACAGTAACAAACGATATCGTTGCTGCTATCGCTGAACTTAAGAAGGGTCGTACAGAATATCGCGCTGACAAGACTGGTGTAATCCACATTGCAGTTGGTAAGGTATCTATGGATCCGGCTAAAGTTGCAGAAAATATCAATGTACTGCTCTCTGAAGTTGGAAAGAAAGCTCCTAACGGTGTAGTTTCAAACTTTATTTTGTCAGTATCCCTCAGTTCTACTATGGGCCCAGGCGTTTGGGTTGACATGAAGGAAGGTGAGTAATTATGGCAATGATGGCAAAGAAAGTTCAGTCTGTAAAAACAGAAGCTATTGAAGAAACAAAGAAAGCATTTGCTGACTACAGTAACTTCATTTTCGCTGACTACCGCGGAATGACTGTAGAACAGATTTCTAACCTTCGTTCAAAGCTCCGCGAGCAGAACGCTGTTCTTAAAGTTGTAAAAAACAACTTTGCTCGCATCGCATTTGAATCTATGGACATCAACAACGTTGCTGAATACCTTAAGGGACCAACAGTTGTTGCAATGGCTAAAGAAGATGCTAACGTTGTTGCAAAAACACTTTTTGACTTCGCTAAAGACGCACCTGTTGTAGTAAAAGGTGCCTGCGTAGAAAAAGAAGTATTCGATGCAGCAAAAATCGAAGCATTCTCAAAAGTTCCAGGAAAGAAAGAACTTATCGCTATGCTTATGTCTGCAATCAACGGTCCAGCTCGTCAGCTTGCCGCTACAATCAAGGCATACGCAGAAAAGAAAGAAGCAGAAGGTGCAAACTAACAGTTTGTTTACCGGCCGTTTCTTAGTGATTTTTAATCACGCACGCGTTCAGGCTTCATAGCTGTCGACTGTTCGCGTTTGATTTGCAGAACCTTTCGTATGATTGGCAACTGCGCAACCCTCGGGTTGAATATATTTTTAATTACATATTTGTGAGGAAGACAATATGGCAGCATTAACAACAGATCAGATCCTTGATGCAATTTCTAGCATGACAGTTCTTGAATGTTCAGAACTTGTAAAAGCAATGGAAGAAAAATTCGGTGTAACAGCAGCAGTTGCAGTAGCAGCAGCTCCAGCAGCAGGCGGAGCAGCAGCAGCTGAAGAACAGACAGAATTCACAGTTACATTGGATTCATTCGATGCAGCTAAAAAGATCCCAGTTATCAAGGCTGTTCGCGAAATCACAGGTCTCGGACTTGGTGAAGCAAAGGCTCTTGTTGAAGGCGCTCCAAAACCTCTTAAGGAAGGCGTAAGCAAGGCTGACGCTGACGAAATGATTAAGAAGATTGAAGAAGCTGGTGGTAAGGCTTCTAAGAAATAATTTGCTTTTAGCAGGTTATTAAAAAACTGCCGGAAGTTCGCTTCCGGCAGTTTTGTGCGTTTAAATGATTTACTGTTCTTTTAAAAATTAGTATATTTTGGATTAATTTTCTGCTTCCCGGCAGATACATCAGCCGTTTCTGTGCTGTGAGGAGTTTCCTCATGTAGCAGATGTGCGCTGAATTTATATTCCAGGGGGAACTGATGTTCGCAAAAACACGAACTATCAACCGTCAGTATATAGGTAAAGACATCCAGAACTTTATGGATGTTCCTAATCTTATTGCTATCCAGACTTCATCTTATGAAGACTTCCTTCAGGCAGAACGCCTTAAGAGGGGAGAACCGTTGCTTAACCAGGGACTTCAGGAAGCGTTTACATCAACATTTCCTATCGAAAGTCCAAATGGTGACATGTCTCTTGAGTTCGAATACTATGAACTCGATTATGCAAACATTAAATTTTCTGAACTTGAATGTAAACAGAAGGGGGTAACTTATTCTGTTCCTTTGAAGGCTCGTATTGACCTTACATTCTTGAATGACGGACACATTATTCAGAAAGATATTTACATGGGTGATATTCCGCTCATGACAGACCGTGGTACATTCATTATTAACGGTGCAGAACGCGTAGTTGTATCACAAATTCACCGTTCGCCTGGTGTAATTTTCCAGCATGAAAAAGGTGTGTGGTCAAGCCGTATTATTCCATATCGTGGATCATGGCTTGAATTTGAAATTGATCAGAAAAAAGAACTTATTTTTGCAAAAATTGATCGTAAGAAGAAGATTCTTGGTACAATTTTCCTTAGGGCTCTTGGCTATAACACTCGTGAAGATATTATTCGTTGCTTCTATAAGACAGAAAACGTTAAAGTTGTTGATTCTACAGAAGCAAGGGAAGAACTTGTTGATAAGGTTCTTGCATCTGCTGTCATCATCAAAGATGATAACGGAGAAGAAAAGCGCCTGTTCAATGCAGGTACACGTCTTCATCCGCATGATATCGATGATCTCGTTGCAAACGGAATTGGCGAAATCTGTGTAATTAAGTTCAATACAAAATCTAATCCGAATGACAAGGATGAAAAGAATGAGTCGCTTGATTCTCAGATTATCATCAACTGTTTTGAACGCGAGGAAGTTCGTTTTGTAAAAGAAGGTTCTATTGATAATGAACCGTCTAAAGAAGATGCATTGGCTGCCGTATACGAAATCCTTATGCCAGGTGAACCGATAACTGTTGAAAATGCAGAAAAAGATTTGAATTCTATGTTCTTCTCTGAACGCCGTTATGACCTTGGTCGTGTTGGTCGTTACAAGTTGAACAAGAAATTTGATTATAAAGACGATGTAAAAGTTTTCACTCTTGTAAAAGAAGATATCATTAATACAATGAAGACTTTGATCAATGTGTACAGTGGCGAGGATGTAATCGATGATATCGATCATCTTGGAAACCGCCGTATACGTTGTGTAGGAGAACTTTTAACAAATCAGCTTAAGACTGCATTCAGCAGAATGGAACGTATTGTTAAGGAACGCATGGGTCTTAAAGAAACAGATACTATGAAACCTCAGGATCTTGTTTCAATTAAACCTATTGTTGCTGCAATCCGCGAATTCTTTGGATCATCTCAGCTTTCTCAGTTCATGGATCAGATTAACCCTCTGTCTGAACTTACTCATAAACGTCGTCTTTCTGCTTTAGGTTCTGGTGGTCTTTCTCGTGACCGTGCCGGATTCGAAGTTCGAGACGTACACTATTCTCACTACGGACGCATGTGTCCTATCGAAACTCCTGAAGGACCGAACATTGGTTTGATTGTTTCTCTTCCAATGTTTACAAAAATCAACGATTACGGATTCCTTGAAACTCCGTATCGTAAGGTTGTAGATGGAAAGGCTACTTCTGAAGTTGAATATCTTTCTGCTATGGACGAAGATAAGTACTACATCGGTCAGCTTGTTCCTGGCATGAAGGAAGATGGTTCGTTCCCTACAGATATGATTTCTGTTCGTCACCGTGGTGATTATACTCAGAGGTCTCCAAAAGATATTCAGTATATCGATGTATCTCCACGTCAGGTAATTTCTGTATCTGCTTCTTTGATTCCATTCCTTGAACACGACGATGCTAACCGTGCGCTCATGGGTTGTAACATGCAGCGTCAGGGTGTACCTCTTCTGTTCCCTGAACCACCTTATGTTGGTACAGGTATGGAGCGCAAAACTGCATACGATTCTGGAGTACTTGTAAAAGCTAAATACGAAGGTGATGTAGTATACGTTTCAAGTGAACTTATTAAGGTTAAGCCTACAGATAAAGCTGCTGGCGAAATCAATGAATACAGACTTGTTAAGTATCAGCGCACAAACAATGATACATGGAATCATCAGCGTCCGGTTGTTGAAGTTGGTGAACACGTAAAGCAGGGACAGGTTCTTGCTGACGGTCCGGCTACATTCAACGGAGAACTTGCTCTTGGTCGCAACCTTCTCGTTGGATTCGTTCCATGGAACGGATATAACTACGAGGATGCTGTACTTATTTCTCAGCGCGTTGTTCGCGAAGATATGTATACAACTATCCATATCAAGGAATTTGAAACAGAAATCCGCGAAACAAAGCTTGGTCCTGAAAAGATTACACGCGATATTCCTAATACAGCAGAAAAGGCTCTTGATAACCTTGACGCAGAAGGTATTGTACGTATCGGTGCAAAGGTTCGCTCTGGAGATATCCTTGTAGGTAAGGTTACTCCTAAGTCAGAAACAGAAACAACTCCGGAATTTAAGCTTTTGAACTCTATCTTTGGTGAAAAGGCAAAAGAAGTTCGCGATTCTTCACTCCATGTTCCACACGGAATTGAGGGTGTTGTAATTGATGTTCAGCGTATGAAACGCCTTGAAGGTGATGAACTTTCTCCAGGTGTTGATGAAGTTGTAAAAGTAATCATTGCTAATAAACGTAAGCTCCGTGAAGGTGATAAGATGGCCGGACGCCACGGAAACAAAGGTGTCGTAGCTCGTATTCTTCCACCGGAAGACATGCCTTACCTTGAAGACGGTACTCCACTTGATGTTTGTTTGAACCCTCTTGGTGTACCTTCGCGAATGAATATCGGTCAGATCATGGAATCTGAGCTTGGTGTAGCAGGCCGCTACCTGAACCAGTTCTTTGAAGCTCCTGTATTCCAGTCTCCGAGTCAGGAACAGATTGCTGCAAAACTTGCAGAAGCAGGGCTTACTTCGGATGCAAAGCAGGTTGTTCGTTCAGGACAGACTGGTGAACCATTTGTAAACCCAATCTTTGTTGGTGTAATTTACTTTATGAAGTTGCACCACTTGGTTGATGATAAGATGCACGCTCGTTCTACAGGTCCATACTCGCTTGTTACTCAGCAGCCACTTGGTGGTAAGGCTCAGTTCGGTGGACAGCGTCTTGGAGAAATGGAAGTTTGGGCTCTTGAAGCTTATGGTGCTGCAAACTGTCTTCAGGAAATGATGACAATCAAGTCTGATGATATGACTGGTCGTTCTAAGATTTACGAATCTATCGTAAAGGGTGACCCTTCGTCTCCAGCGGGTGTTCCAGAAGCATTCAATGTAATGGTACAGGAACTTCGTGGTTTGGCTCTTGATTTCACAATTTATGATGATAAGGGTAAGCAGATTGCCCTTACAGAACGTGATCAGGAATTGATTGACAAAGCTGCATCTGGTTTCGATAAGGAGAATGCAAATGCGTGATATTCAGGATTTCGCAAGCCTTAAAATTAAATTGGCTTCACCGGACACAGTCCGCGCTTGGTCTTATGGCGAAGTAAAGAAGCCGGAAACTATAAATTATCGTACTCTTCGTCCGGAGAAAGACGGTCTTTTCTGTGAACGCATTTTCGGTACTACAAAGGAATGGGAATGCTATTGTGGAAAATTTAAGTCTATCCGTTACAAGGGTGTAATCTGTGACCGCTGTGGTGTAGAGGTTACTCACTTTAAGGTTCGTCGTGAACGAACTGGTCACATTGAGCTTGCTGCTCCAGTAAGCCATATCTGGTATTACCGTTCGGTTCCAAGCCGCATGGGTCTTTTGCTTGATATGCAGGTTGCTCAGCTCCGCTCTGTATTGTATTACGAAAAATATATTGTAATTGATGCAGGTGATACGGACCTTAAGAAGATGCAGCTTCTTACAGAAGATGAATATCTTGAAGCCCGCGAACGCTACGGTGAAACGTTTACTGCAGATATGGGTGCAGAAGCAATTAAGACTCTTCTTGATTCCACAGATCTTGATGCTCTTGCTGCAGAACTCCGTGCAAAAATGATTGAAAAGGGTGCAAAGAGCGATAAGCGCCTTCTTAAGAGAATTGAAATTGTAGAAAACTTCCGCAGTTCGGGAAACAAAGCTTCTTGGATGATCTTGGATGTGATTCCTGTAATTCCGCCGGATCTTCGTCCAATGGTACAGCTTGATGGTGGCCGTTTTGCAACATCTGACTTGAACGACCTCTATCGTCGTGTTATTAACCGTAATAACCGTTTAAAGAGATTACAGCAGCTTTCTGCTCCTGATATCATCATCCGCAATGAAAAGCGTATGCTTCAGGAAGCGGTAGATGCATTGTTTGACAACTCTAAACGCAAGCGTGTAGTTAAGGGTGCATCTAACAGACCTCTTAAGTCTATTTCAGATATGATTAAGGGTAAGCAGGGTCGTTTCCGCCAGAACCTTCTTGGTAAGCGTGTAGACTACTCTGGTCGTTCCGTAATCGTTGTTGGACCGGAACTTAAGCTCTGGCAGTGTGGTCTTCCAACAAAAATGGCACTTGAACTCTTTAAGCCATTCATTATGAAAAAGCTTGTAGACAAGGGTGTTGTTTTCAATATTAAAAAGGCAAAAATGCTTGTAGAACAGGAAGCTCCTGAAGTATTCGGAATTCTTGATGAAGTTGTTCGTGAACATCCAGTTATGTTGAACCGTGCTCCTACACTTCACCGACTTGGTATTCTTGCGTTTGAACCTGTACTTGTAGAAGGAAAGGCTCTTAAGCTTCATCCTCTTGCATGTAAGTCATTCAACGCCGACTTCGATGGTGACCAGATGGCTATCCATGTTCCTTTGACACAGGCTGCTCAGATGGAATGTTGGACTTTGATGCTTTCAGCTCGTAACCTTTTGGACCCTGCTAACGGTAATACAATCGTTGCTCCATCTCAGGACATGGTACTTGGTATTTATTACATGACTGCAATCAAGCCAAATGCTAAGGGTGGTCCTAAAGACGGTCATTGCCGCAGATTCAGTTCTCCGGATGAAGTGCGTCTTGCTGCAGAATCTGGCTCAATCGAATGGCAGGCAGAAATTGAAGTTCCTGCTCCAAAAGATTCTTTTGACGGCGGAAAATACTCATTTGACGGAAAGGCATTTAAAGCAGGTGATTTAATTCATACAACAGCCGGTACACTTGCTTTCAACGAAGCAATGCCGGAAGGTGTACGCTATATCAATAAGCAGATGGGTGATAAAGCTCTTAAGGCTATGATTGAGCATGTTTATCATACTCAGGGTGCTTGGCTTACAGTTCAGATGCTTGATGCAATCAAGTCTGTAGGATACAAGAACGCTACATTCTACGGTGCAACACTTTGTATGAAGGATATTCTCGTTCCTGATGAAAAGCCGGAGATTATGGCT
>JAFOSK010000007.1 GCA_017392945.1 Treponema sp. | reverse complement strand
TTATACACTGCGTATAGTGGAACGTTCCAGGGCGCATGTTGAAAATATTATTATCAAGGGAAATACAAAGACAAAAGATGAAGTAATACTCCGTGAAATTCCGTTGAAGCCGGGGGATGTCTTCAGCAGAAAGAAGATTATGAACGGTGTACGAAACCTTTATAATACTCAGTATTTTTCGAGCATTGTGCCGGAACCTGTTTCTGGGTCTGAAGAAAATCTTGTCGATCTTGTATTTAATGTAGAAGAGCAGTCCACTACGTCATTGCAGTTCGGTATGACATTTACGGGAATTTCAAATCCAGATGATCTTCCTATTTCTCTTTACGCAAAGATTGAAAATTCAAACTTCAAGGGAACCGGACGTTCTGTTTCTGCAGGTGCTACGATTTCAAGTACGTCTCAGGATGTAAATCTTGGTTATGCACAGTCATGGATCAAGAATCAGCCTATTTCAATAAGTGAGTCGGTTTCATTTAGTCATTCAAAAAGTTCTGCCCTTGCACTCAATTGGCTTGATAATGGACTTTTGGACGATGACTACTATTATATGAAGTATGAATCGTGGAGTACAACTCTCAGTTCTTCTATAGGACGACGCTTTAATCCTCATTTTGCGATTCTCACGCTTATGGGAGGTATTTCAAATACCCTTACGGATAATATATACGATGAATCTGTATATACACCTCTGGATCCATCTGTTTCTAAGAATTCAAACCGTTTCGGTCTTAAGAATTCTATTTTTGCAAATGTTTCTCTTGATAACCGTGATATAAACTATGATCCATCAAAGGGATGGTTTGCAAGTGAGAGAATCGGTTGGTATGGTCTTATGCCAGGTATCGAGCATGAATTTTATGCAAGATCTGATACAAAACTTGAATCTTATCTAAAACTTTGCGATGTTCCGTTGTTTAAGGGATACTGGAATTTTAAGCTTGTTCTTGCAGCTTACACGGGAATTACAACTCTTCATCCTGTTCCGGGCACAATGTTCGGTGATTCAAGCAAGGTTTATATTGACGGTATGTTTAATGGCCGAGGTTGGACTGATATATATAATGATGTCCGGGGAAAGGCAATGCTCTCTAACCGTGTTGAACTTCGTCTGCCTATATTCCAAGGGGTAATTGGTCTTGCAGGATTCTTTGATGCTGTTGCCGTAAAAGACGAACCTCAGGATCTTCTTAAACTGGAAATGGATGATTTTTATTTCAGTTTTGGACCAGGTCTAAGGTTTCTTGTTCCTCAATTCCCTCTGCATTTGATGTTCGCAAACAAATTCCGTGTTATTGACGGAGAAGTTCAGTGGGACGATACATGGAAATTTGTTCTTTCGTTTAATATTGTAAACAAATAAAGGATGTATATATGAAATTAAATTTATTAAAAGCTCTTGCAGTTCTTTTTCTTTTAGGAATGACTTCAGTTTTATCTGCCCAGCAGATCACAAAATTCGGTGTTGTTGATACGGCAAAGGTTTATAATGCTTATTTCCGTAATTCGGCTTCTGTTCGAAATTACGAAAAGAAAAAGGCGGAATTTCAGCAGGAAGTTAATAAATATACAGAAGAATTGCAGAAACTTCATGCAAAGAAAGTTGATTATGAAAAATCCGGTAATGATTCATTGGCTATGAAGACACAGGCAGAAATTACAAAGAAAACTGATTTTTTGGTTGAATATACAAATGCAAAAAATGCAGAACTTGAATCAATGCAGAAAACATTGCAGGGATCTGATTCATTTTATGCTAAATTATACGATACTCTTTCTAAAATCGCAGAATCCGGCGGTTACAGTATGATTTTGAGTCTTCAGCAGTCTAATGCTATCCTATGGTATTCTAATTCTGTTGATGTAACGGAACAGGTTATTGCAGAGCTTGGAAAGTAATGGCAGAAAATGTTGTTCTGACGCCTGTAATGCAGCAGTACATGCAGATCAAGAGTCAGTATAAAAATGAAGTTGTATTTTTCAGATTGGGCGATTTCTATGAAATGTTCTATGAGGATGCGATATTAGTATCGCGTCTTCTTAATTTAACATTGACTCATAAGCAGGAAGCTCCTATGTGCGGCATTCCATATCATGCGGCAAAAATCTATATAGCCCGTCTTTTACGGCTTGGTAAAAAAATTGTTATATGTGAGCAGATAGGAGATCCTAAGGCAAAAGGGCTTACGGAACGGAAGGTTGTTGAGATAATTACTCCAGGAACGGCTGTAGAATCTGAATATCTTGAAGGAAATGTAAATAACTTTCTTGCGGCTTTGTGTGTTACTCACGGAATGGTGGGATTTGCTTTTTTGGATATCACTACTGCGGCATTTTCTGCAACTTCTTGGAATGCTTCTAAAATGGCGGAAAACTTTCCTAAGGAGCTTGGCCGTTGTAATCCACGGGAAATTCTTCTTCCTAAATCGCTTTCTGGTAATTGTGATATAGCAGATTCTCTTGCGCAATATCCTGATCTTTCGGTTTCTTATTATCCTGACTGGGATTTTAATGCAGATGTTTCCTATAAACGTATGACTGAGCAGTTTAAAACTGTTTCGCTGAAATCTTTTGGATTGGATGCTTCTTCTCCCGAGGTCCCTGCAGCGGGTTTCCTTCTTGATTATGTAAACAAGACCACAAATTCTGTTGCTCCGCATCTTCGTGGTATTAAAATTTACAAGGACGAGCAGTATCTTATGCTGGATGATTCCAGTCGACGTAATCTTGAAGTAATTGCAAATTTGCGGGACGGCACCCCGCAGTTTTCTTTGCTCGAATGTGTTAATCATTCCAGAACTGCGATGGGATGTCGCCGTGTGCGTCATAATTTATTGTATCCTCTGATGGATATAAACAAAATTAAAGAACGGCAGGATCATATAGAGGCTTTTGTCAAAAGCCGCAATGTGCTGGAGTCTGTACAAGAAAAACTTTCAAAGGTCCTGGATATTGAACGGCTTGCTGGTCGTATTGCAATGGACAGAGCCCATGCAAAGGATCTTAAAGCTCTTCAGACGAGTCTTACAGCGTGGCTTGATGTTCGTAATGATTTGTATGGACTGAATTTTTCTCTGAATGATGATTCTCCTGCCGTTGAGGTAATTGATCTTATTTCAAATTCTATTGATGATAATCCTGCTACGTCCCTTACGGAAGGTCGTATAATAAAACCTCTATGGTCGGAAGAACTGGATCATTGGCGCAGCGTCCATGATAACTTTGACTCGATTCTTGCGGATTACGAAAAGGAAGAGCGGGAAAAGACCGGTATTGCGAATTTGAAAATACGTTCTACAAATGCATCTGGATATTTTATTGAAATAAGCCGTGGAAAGCTGGATAAGGTTCCCGGGGATTTTATAATGCGCCGTTCTCTTGTTACTGGGGACCGCTTTACGACTCAAAAACTTCAGGAACTTGAAAAGGAACTGAATGAGTCCGGTGCAAGGATCCTTGAACTTGAAAGGGATCTGTTTATTGAAGTGCGTGATAAGCTTCATGAATATGTACCTTATCTTATGGAATCAGCCTCGGAAATTGCCTATGTTGACTCTGCGGCTTCTTTTGCAGAAAGTGCAATATTGAATTCCTGGATACGTCCTGAAATAGATGATTCCTATGATTTTTACGTAAAGGATGGACGTCATCCTGTTGTGGAAAAGCATATTCCGGCAGGGGAATTTGTTCCGAATGATCTTTCTCTTGCGGTTGAAAAACAGGATGATCATTATTTTGGTCTTATAACGGGTCCTAATATGGCAGGAAAATCTACTTATTTGAGACAGAATGCTCTTATAACTCTGCTTGCCCAGACAGGATCTTTTGTGCCTGCTTCGAGTGCAAGAATTGGTATTGTTGACAGAATCTTTTGCCGTGTAGGAGCTAGTGACAATCTTGCCCGTGGGGAATCCACTTTTCTTGTGGAAATGACGGAAACTGCAAATATCTTGCGTACGGCAACAAAACGATCTCTTGTAATTATGGATGAAGTAGGACGTGGAACTTCAACAGAAGACGGACTTTCAATTGCATGGGCTGTAAGTGAATATCTTCTTGATTTTGTAAGATGCAGGACTCTGTTTGCGACCCATTATCATGAACTGACAAGACTGGTTCATCCTTCTTTAGTTCTGCTTTGTATGGATGTTTTTCAGCAGGGAGAAACTGTTACTTTTCTTAGAAAGATAAAGTATGGCGCTAGCGAAAATTCGTATGGAATTCATGTTGCACGACTTGCGGGGGTTCCGGGTGCTGTTATTGAGCGTGCAGAGCAGATTCTTGAACTCATTCAAGAGAAGGATAGCGGTAAGGCTGAAATGAGCATTTCTGCAAAAAAGGAAAATGTTCCTGTATCTCAGCCTGTATATTCTGCTCCTGGGCTGTTCAGTGATGAAGAGATTATTCTCGATGAGATACTTTCGGCGGATCCTGATAATATGACTCCTCTTGCAGCTTTGCAGGCTATAGCACGTTGGAAAAAGACTCTTTCGGGCCGGTAAATTTTTATTGGAAAGTGCATTTTTTGTTCATTAACTGCATATATACTTATGTGGGTTATATATCTCCTTCTTGCAGGATTTCTGTGGCTGTAACTAGAATTTTTCTAGGAGTACGAGCTACTGTTTCCTGGCTTTTGGTCGATTATAAATGTGCTGTATGCTCAAAGCCGTCGGGTAACAAGCCTGTCTGTCACGTATGTACAGAACGCTATTTTTCAGTTCCTGTACCGGACAAATCTTTCTGTTCGTGCTGTGGAAAAAAACTTATTTCAGAAAATGACATTTGTATGGAATGCAGGAGTTTACCTCTTCTTGTGCATACGAATGGAGTTTTTCCTCTGTTTTCTTACCGTTTATGGAATGAAAATTTGCTTTGCCGCTGGAAACTAAACGGCGACAGAGGTATAACAGCTTTTTTTGCAAGCCTTGCAGCTGCAAGGCTAAAACAGCTTGAGCAGATGTACGGAGAATTAAAGATTGTTCCTGTACCTCCAAGACCTGGAAAAATCCGTAAACAGGGATGGGATCAAATTCAGGAACTTACGTCTGTCCTTCGTTCTGTTTACGGTTTTTCGATTTGCAATGTATTGGAGCGCAGGTCTGAAATACAGCAGAAAACCTTGGATAGGGAAGAAAGGTTGCGCTCTATAGGCAACGGATATTTTATAAAGGAGGATTGCGGAACTTTGCCTTCCGCTGTATGCATTGTGGATGACGTTTTGACTACAGGAGCTACCATTGAAAGCTGTGCAACAAGACTTAAGGAAGCTGGAGTTTCTGAAGTTTTTGCTGTTACGCTTTTCTCTGTTGATAGATGAACGGTTTTAATTGCAAAACTCTGAATTTCATTGTATTCTTAGAATAAGAGGTTCTATATGGCTACAGGTGATTCTCAGATTCAATTAGTAACGTTTCGTCTTGGAGACGAGTTGTATGGTGTGGATATTATGTCTGTTAAGGAAATCGTAAAGATTCAGCCAATCAGACCAATTCCTAATGCTCCATACTATATGGTTGGAATTTTAAACCTTCGTGGTGAAATTATTCCTATTATTGATCTTCACAGGCGTTTTCATATCAACTTTTCAAATGGTGGAGAAGAGTTGGATGAACTCGAAAGCGGCTTCATTATTCTTAACATAGATGGAAATCAGATTGGTATTATTATCGATAGGGTTTCCCGGGTTGTTTCTGTTGACATTGCAGATGTTCAGGAACCTCCGAAGATGATGGGTGGAATCGGAAGCGAATACATAAAGGGTGTTGTCAGAAATAATGATGACGGTTTCCTTATTATGCTTGACATTGTGAAGCTTTTTGATCCAAAAGAAATGCAGAAAATACTTATTGACAACAGAAGATGATTCAAACTTATAGTACTACAATTCGACGAAAAGAAATGGATGCTGTCCTGACATGCATGGTTGATGAACGCATTGGCCCTGGTGAGCTGAATGTCAGGTTCATTCAGCAGTTAAAAGAATTTTTTGGTTGTGACGGGGCGGTTGCCCTTAGAAGTCCTTCTGCTGCGTTAAAATATGCTCTTCGTTCATTGGATTTTAAAAACGGTGAGAAAATTATGATATCCGCATTAGCTCCTGCATGGCATTATCAAGCAGTTGAGGATCTCGGTTTTGAGCCTTTTGTTCTTGATGTTGATGAGACGACAGGGCTTCTTACTCCGGAAATTATAAAGGCCGGCATTGCAGATGGAGGAAGACTTCTTTTTTTGCATGAATCAATGGGTATCATGCCGGAAATAGAAGAAATAATTCAGCTGGGAATTCCTGTGATAGAAGATGTTTCTAAATCTGCCGGAGCGCTTGTACCGGCATTTGATTCAAATGGAAATACTCTTGAAAGCAGAAAGGCTGGTTCTTTTGGTATATTTACGATTCTTACTTTGGAAGAGCATGATGTTATAACTGCTGGTGGAGGGGCTGTTCTTATGGCTCCCAACCGACGTGAATGGATTGTTCTTAAGAAATTTGTTGATTCAATGCCTAGGACTGAATTGCTGCCAGATATTAACTGTGCGTTGGGTTGGATTCAGTTGAAAGAATTTAAAAATAATGAGATTTCGCGAAAAAGAATTTTTTCATTGTTCCAGAGAACCTGTATGTCAGGAAAGCATAAGATGTTTGTCCGGGGAAATTCAATGCCTGTTCAGACTGTAAAAACTTCTGAAGATGGCGAGGAAAAGGAAATTTTTGATTATACATCTACAATGAGCTGTTTTCCTTTGATTCTTACAAGTTCTTTTAAGGATGTAAAGCAGTATACAGCGAAAAAGGATATTGAAATTCAGCCTGCCTATGAAGATTCTGTAATAGCGCTTAAGGAAGAAGAGCTTTCTTCAAAATGTATAAAGGCAAAATCCTTGTATCTTCGATGTGCTTTGTTTCCTTTGTATCCGCGTCTTACGCATTCTCAGGTTGCAAAGATTGTAAAGGTTTTAGGTACTTTACCGTAATTTATGAAACGTTGTCTTATAGTTATAAATACTCATAAGGAAGAATCTCAGGCATTGGGGCACTTGATTTCTGACTATCTTGGTCAGCGGGGAATAGAGTCAACTTTGTATTGTTTTGACGGTTTTGCAAGAACCGAAGACGATCCTTTCATGAGAATGGATTTTGTTATAACTCTCGGAGGAGACGGAACCGTTCTTTTTGCGGCAAGGGGTTGTGTCTTATCTGGGATTCCTGTTTTTCCAGTGAATCTTGGAGAATTCGGCTTCATTGCGGGTGTTCAGGTTTCTGAATGGCAGAATGAACTGGAGAGTTTTCTTGCCGGACATTCGAAAGTTGTTCAACGAAGCATGCTGCAAGCTCTTGTGATTTCAGGAAAAAATGGTGAGGTTTGTTTTTCTGGCTGTGGTCTTAATGATGTTGTTGTAAGTGCAAGGACTGCGGCAAGAACAATTCTTCTTGATGTTGCTTATAACTATGCAAGTCTTGGAAAATTTAAGGCTGATGGAATAATTGTCAGTACTCCGACAGGCTCTACTGCTTATTCTTCGTCAGCCGGCGGGCCTATAATAGATCCTGATTTGGATTCTCTTTTGCTTACACCTGTAAATTCGTTTTCCCTCTCTTCAAGACCGTTGGTTTTGAGTCCTCATGGAGAAGTTCAGCTTACGGTTCTTCCTTCTAGAGAACACGAAAGTATTCTAACTATAGACGGGCAGACTCCTGTAGAATTGAGCGCAGGTGATTGTATAAAGATTCGTCAGATACCAGAAAAGGTGAAGCTTGTAGGCTGTACGGCAGAGCGTTTTTATGAAGCTTTGCAGTCAAAACTGAACTGGGCAGGAGGTCCTCATGCTTGAAGATCTTACAATAAAAGATTTTGCGATAATTGATTGTGTAACTATAGAATTCGAGAAGGGATTTACGGTATTAAGCGGTGAAACTGGCGCCGGTAAGTCTATTCTTATTGGAGCTCTTTCTTTTTTATTGGGCGGAAAGGCGGATGTTTCCCAAATACGTGCAGGAAGTCATGAGGCTAGTGTAACAGGAACTTTTTTTCTGGATACTGCAGCTGACTCCGATCCTGCTATTCAGTGGCTTACAGAACATGGTATTGAAACTGAAAATAACAGAATTATTCTTCGCCGCTATGTGCGTGAAAACGGTAAGTCCGGCGCATGGATTGGAAATGTTCCTGTTACAAGAGCTGATCTAGCGGATTTTTCATCATTTTTGGTAGATATTCATGGGCAACATGAACATCAGTCGCTTATGAAAGTACCGGAACATAGAAAATTCCTTGACGCCAGGGCTGGAATAACGGAAGAAGTTTCTGCATTCACATCTTTGTATACGCTTTTAGTGGAAAAACGGGCTTTTCTTAAAAAACTTGCCTCTTCAGATCAGGATCGCGCGCGTCGTATTGACATGTGTCGTTTTGCTATTAAAGAAATTGACGATGCAAAGTTAAAAGACCATGAAGACGAAAATCTTGAGGATGAAGAAAACCGTCTTTTAAGTTATGAAAAACTTTATGCAGATATAGATTCTGTACGTTCTGCATTGGATGGCGGAGAAAATTCCGTTGTATCTGTGCTAAAAAAAATCTGCAGGGAGAGCCAGAATGCGGCAACTCTCGATAAGTCTCTTTCAAATATTGATTCAAGGCTGGAGTCTGCTTTTTATGAACTCTCTGATATAAGTTCGGAATTTGATCAGTATGCATCAAAGCTTGTATTTGATCCGGTGCATCTTCAGGAAGTTCAGGACAGGCTATCTCTTATATACAATCTAAAGAAAAAATATGCAGGTTCTCCGTCTGCTCCTCTGCAGGAAGTTTTTAACTATAAGGCGGAAGCAGAACGTACTTTGGAAGAACTTGATTCAGGAGAATATAATCTTGAGGCTCTTTCAAGGGAAATTACGGAACTTGAAAAGAAAGTCTATATTTCAGCGAAGGCAATTTCTGATAAACGAAAGACAATGAGCGAAACTCTTGCATTGGAAGTTGAGGCAACTTTGAAAAAACTAGGAATGAACGGAACTCGTTTTGCTGTAAATCTCTGTGAAAAGCCTGGGAATGATGTTGAGCAGAAATGTGGACCTTATGGAATGGATAATATTGAGTTTCTTATAAGTGCAAATCCCGGTTCTCCATTACTTCCTCTTGCAAAAATTGCCAGTGGCGGTGAATTATCTAGGGTTATGCTTGCTCTTAAGACTATATTTTCTCAGAATGATCCTGTTCAGACCCTGGTCTTTGATGAAATAGACACTGGAATTGGTGGTGAAATTGCAGTTGCTGTCGGCAGTCACATGAAAAACCTTTCAAAAAATCGTCAGATTTTCTGCATAACACACCTAGCGAGCATTGCTGTTTATGCCGATAATCAGATTAAGATCGAGAAGGGTGTTGTCAACGGAAAAACGGCTTCCAATGTTCATCCTGTTCATGGAGAAGACAGGGTTATGGAAATTGCCAGAATGTTGTCCGGCGACTCAGCTTCTAATGAATCTTTGGATCATGCAAGGGCTATGATACAAAAATTTAGCGGAGGATTGTGATGGCAAAAATTTCAGATGAACAAAGACAGGAATTTTCGGAAACTATAAAACCGTATCAGTCAAAGATTACAGCAATTCTTGGAAAAGAAAAAACTGTATTGAACACAATAAACAGCGGTGCGGCAGATTCTGCATACAAAAAAATTATGCTCTCAGATGATATGATTTATGTCTCTACTCTGTATATGGCAGAAAACAGTCTTTCTCTTAAGATTCTGGATGTAAAAAATAACGAGTCTCTCAATGAATCTAGAAAGATAATTTATAAATCGATCATTTATCTTGAAGAGCTTATTTCAAACGTAATTGATGTTCCGTATGTAGATCTGGTAGATAAGCATGATACTATCAAAAATACTACTGTAAAGGACAGGTATTATCATATAAAAAAATTAGGGCTTGCCATTAATCTTCTTGAACTAGCTCTTGGCGATAATTCAAAATGGAAATGGTCTTTCGTAGAACTTAAGGGGCGGTATGCAGTAGTTGCCAAGAATTTTATTGATATGAGAGAAGCTGCAAAGGTATATTTTAATCCTAGCAGCGAAGATTATGAAACCACTGTGTTGTATATCAGGCTTATAACAAAACTTCTTGAACAGTCTGCGGCCGGATATCGCGATAAATATGAACTTTCTACGCGTCGTATTGATGACATGAGGAATGGAATAAAATTTCTTTTGGCTCGGCATAAACTTGCTCTTGCGTTAGGTGACAAGGCAAATGCAGAGGAAATAAAGAAGAAGGCTATGGTCTGGAGAGAAAAAATGGATGCGGACCAGAAATCGGGTTCTACAAGGTAATATGTTTTCTCAAGCTCTTGCACTAAAAATTTTTGAAGGATTTTCTATTCAGCGATGGACAGATCTTGTTCGCCCTTTCGATCTTGTGGAAATGGACAAAGCGGCAGAAAAGATGGTTCTTGCTTATATAATTGGAAAATTTGAAGAAAATAAGGGTGTTTTTGTTGACTGGAATTGGATGATTCATGCATCACTGTTTGATCTGCTTAAGAAAATAGCTCTTTGCGATATAAAAGCTCCTGTTATTTCAATGTTAAAACATGAATATACGCAGGAGTACCTTCGGCTTAATGAATGGGTTTTGAATCAGTATAGACCGCTTATTGATGATCCTAAGCTATTTTCTAAATTTACAATTTACATAGGACAGAAGGCAGAATCTCTTGTTGTTCCTGAAAAAACGAAGGCTGCGGAACGAATTCTTTCTGCTGCTGATAAATTTGCAACTTTAAGGGAGCTTCAACTTCTTTCTGTTGTAAATGAAGCAGAACGCACTGAAAAAATATATACTGAACTTCAAGCTGATTTGCAGCAATATCTTGATCTTACCGGACTTCAGATGCTTATGACTCATCAGCGTTCTTATAATTTTTTGATGAAAGTTGAACAGCTGCGTTTTCAGGTAAGATGGAACCAGACTCCGAGAGTTCCTAAGACAACTGTGTTGGGGCACTGTTACTTTGTTGCTATTTTAACGCTTCTTTTGTGTAAGTCTAATTCTTCAAAAATGACAGAAAAAAGGCTTAT
>JAFOSK010000075.1 GCA_017392945.1 Treponema sp. | reverse complement strand
TGGTGAAGTTCTTGAAGTTAGTGAATCTCGAATTTCACAGCTTCATACAAAGGCAAATCTAAGGCTACGTGCTAAGCTTACGAATCTTAGAAAGGGCATTATCTGATAAATGTATTCGTTAGATAAGATCAGGGAAGAATTGCAGAGGCGTCTCAAACTTGATAATCAGATTAATTCTGTTGAGGTTAATGCTGATTCAGTTGATGAGGCATTGGCGGATGCTTCTGTTCAATTTGATACTAAGCCCCAAAATCTTGAATTCGAAGTCGTTGAGCGTGGCAGCAACGGTTTTTTGGGAATTGGTAAGAAACCCTGGAAACTCCGTATATATCCTAATCCGGAAGTTTCTAAAAAGCAAAAGAAAGTTTCCGGAGATAGTTTATTTTCAGATGAAACCTCTGCCGGTGAAGAAGTTATTACACAGAGAGACGGATTGTTCTATGTCCGTCATTTTGGAGATTCAATCAAGCTTAAGGTTCTTCTTCCGATCGGAGACGGACTTCCTGTCAATGAAAAAGAAGTTATTGATGCTGTTCAGCGTCCTGATACACTTGAGTTTGATGAAAAGCTTATTGCAAAATATGTGATTAATGGTACCGAAAATGAATATCAGACAGTCGGATCGTATAAGCATCTTGCTTCTGCAGATTCTATAGTTGCTGTAGATATAACCCGTGATGAAATGCACGGAAATATCATAGTTGATGCACCTGGTATGAGCGGTGCCGACCTTTCTTATGAGCAGATATACAATGCCGTTGAAGCACAAGGTGTGCGCTGCGGTATAAATCCTGAAAAAATCAAGGAATTCGTTGATAATCCTGTTTATTCTACGCCGTATGAAGTTGCTTCCGCCATTTTACCTGAAGACGGACATGATGCATACGTTCAGTATAATTTTGAAACTGATCAGAACAAACTTAAGGCCCGGGAATCAGAAAGCGGAAACGTTGACTTTAAGGAACTTAATAAAATTCAGAACGTCGTTGAAGGTCAGGTTCTTGCAACGAAGATTCCTGCTACCCGTGGAAAAGGCGGAAAGACTCTGTTCGGTCATTATCTTGAAGCAAAGGTTGGAAAGGATATAAACGTTCAGCTTGGTCAAAATGTAAAATTCGATAAGGACGGCGTAACTATTGTTGCGGCAATAGACGGTCAGGTTCTTTTTGTAAACGAAAAAATTACGGTTGAACCTCTGCTTATGCTCGATGCCGTTAATATCAAGTCAGGTAATGTTAAGTTCGTTGGTTCTGTAATCGTAAAAGGCAGTGTAGAAGACGGCTTCGATGTAAAGGCTTCGGGTACAATTGATATTGGAGGATCTGTCGGTAAATGTCATATTGAATCTGAGAATGGGGATGTAATCATTCATCAGGGTGTTTTTGGAAAAAATGAAGGGGAAATCAAGGCCGGAAAGTCACTTTGGTGCAAGTTCGTTCAGGAAACAAAAATTGAGGTTGAAGAAAATGTCATTGCAACAGATTCGCTTATGAACTGTGATATTACGGCAATGAAAAATATCGTTGCATACGGAAAAAAGGCTCAGATTACTGGTGGAACTCTGTTTGCTACAGAGGAAATCTGTGCAAGAACAGTGGGTTCTCCTGGCGGTGGTACAACTACGACACTTTCTGTAGGTGTTGATCCAAGAGCAAAGAAAAAATTGGATGACTTGCTCAGGGAGCAGGCAGAAGTTGTAAAGGAACTTGAAAACATCGAGCTTGATATACAAACTCTTGAAAACCAGAAGAAGATACGTAAGAATCTTCCTAAAGATAAGGAAGAAAATCTTTCTAAACTTATGGCTCGTAAGGGGGAAATCCTTACTCAGTGTAAGGAAATGAATAAAGAAATAGATGCGCTACAAACACGCTTGAGGGAACTTAAGGCAGTCGGAAAGGTTAAGGTAGAAGGAACTACTTATGCCGGTACGAAGATTTATATAAGGGATGTTCTGGATGAAGTTCATGCAGATGTAACGGGCTGTACTTTCTATTATGAAAATGCCTTTGCAAAGCGTGATAAATACGAGCCACCGGCATTGGACGTTACAAAAGGGCCGGAAGGATATAATTAATGGGTTTGCAGCCGATAGACCTATCTACTATGTATTCTCAGATGTCGAATGTCGCAAATCAGGTTGCGCATGGAGAACAGGGGGTTCAATTGGCAAAATCCATGCAGCAGGTTGATGTTGTAAAACTAAATTCTGAGCAGTCAAAAAAAGTTCATCAGGCAGGAGAGGATTCAAAATCTTCGGCTGTAGATCAAAACGGCAGTAATGGACAGCAGTTTGCAGGCGGAAAAAAAGGAAGTAAGGAAGAAAATCAGTCTGAAGAACAAAATTCTAACGATAAGTATCGCCTTAAAGAGTCTTATCTGGGGCTTCATATTGATATTACGAGGTAAGCTTGAAAATTTTTTTGATATTCCTTTGTCTTTTTAACATATTGATGTGGATTGTTTTTTTGAAGAAATTCAAGGCTCTCTTCACGGCTGATGATATTCTTGAAAGCACAAAAGAAAAGATGAACCGCATAATTTCTGATATGAACCGTAATGTAGACAGGGATATTACGGTTGTTAATGATGTGATTTCAAGGCTTGATTCTGCAAGAAATGATGCAGAAAAAGCAATGAAACTAATGTCTGAGATGGAAAAGAAAAGCGTGGCTCTTTCTGAATTCAAATCAAAGGTTTCTGCGCGTACTGAAAAGCTTTCACCATATTCAGCAAAAGTTGAAAAATCTTACGAAAAGCATAAGTCCCGTGTTTCTCTTGACAGAAAAAATGTTTCGGATCGTCAGACTGTTTCAATAACACAGGAAGGAGAGCGTCAGATTGGTAAGGAACCTCTGCAGAATACTTTATTTGACGAACGGGCTGCACCTATAAACACTGTAGCAGAAGTTTCTGTGATGGAAGACGGAGCTTCCTACGCAGAGATTCCTGTTGTTGTTCCCGAAGTTTTTGTAAGCGATACACCAGTAGTTACTCATTCAAAAGAAGACCTTAAGACCCGCATAATCCGTATGTATGACC
>JAFOSK010000006.1 GCA_017392945.1 Treponema sp. | reverse complement strand
AGTGAAAGTGGAGTTACGTCCAAAAGAAGGATGTCTTTTACATCACCCTTAAGAACACCACCCTGAACTGCAGCACCGATAGCAACAGCTTCATCTGGGTTTACAGCCTTTGAACCTTCTTTACCGAAGATTGATTTAACAACTTCCTGTACTTTTGGCATACGGCTTGAACCACCAACAAGAAGAACTTCATCAATCTTGTCTGTACCGATTCCTGCATCTGCAAGAGCCTTGCGGCATGGTTCCTTAGTTCTTTCAAACAAATCTTCTGTCATCTGTTCAAACTGAGCGCGGGTCAAAGTCTTCTGAAGGTGTTTTGGACCTGTTGCATCAGCTGTTATAAATGGAAGGTTAATATCTGTAGAAGTCTGACTTGAAAGCTGAATCTTAGCATTTTCAGCAGCTTCACGAAGACGCTGCATAGCCATAGCATCACCGCTCAAATCGATTCCTGTATCGTTCTTAAATTCCTTGATAAGCCAGTTGATGATAGCGCGGTCCCAGTCGTCTCCACCAAGGTGTGTATCACCGTTTGTAGATTTTACTTCAAATACACCGTCAGCAAGTTCAAGGATGGAAATATCGAATGTACCACCACCAAGGTCATATACAGCAATTGTCTTTTCCTTGTCCTGATCCTGTTTAAAACCGAAAGCAAGAGCTGCTGCTGTAGGTTCGTTGATGATACGCTTTACATCAAGACCGGCAATTTTACCAGCGTCTTTTGTAGCCTGACGCTGAGAGTCGTTGAAGTAAGCTGGAACTGTAATTACAGCTTCTGTAACAGGTTCACCAAGGTAGTCTTCAGCAGTTTTCTTCATCTTCTGAAGGACAAAAGCAGAAATTTCCTGTGGAGAATACTTCTTCTTTTCACCGTTCTGTTCGATTTCTACGCGGCAGTCAGCACCGTTGTCAAGTACTGTGTATGGAAGCTTAGTTGCTTCGCCCTGAAGTTCACTGAATCTGTGACCGATCAAGCGTTTTGCTGAATATACTGTGTTCTTTGGGTTTGTAACCATCTGGTTCTTTGCAGGCTGACCTACTACACGGTCACCTTTTGCAGTAAAACCTACGATAGATGGAGTTGTACGTCCACCTTCTGAGTTCTGAATTACAACTGGTTCACCGTTTTCCATTACGGCAACACAAGAGTTAGTTGTTCCCAAGTCAATACCAATAATTTTACCCATTTTATATACCTCATTTTCCGGTGGTTGTACTTCGACAAGCTCAGTAACCGCAGTCGAAGACCACTATATTTACAAATTTATCAGTCATTTCGACAGGCTCAATGACCCATATATACATTTATAAAGGAACGAAAGTGCTCAAACTGTCTTACGCTTTAGGCACTGAAACCATAACCTTAGCGTGTCTGATAATTTTTCCGTTCAGCTTATAACCCTTCAGATAAACCTGCTGAAGAGTTTCTTTCTTTACTTTTTCATCCTCAACACGACCGATTGCTTCGTGTTCATCAGGATTAAATTCATCGCCTTCTTTTCCAAAACTTGATAGACCATATTTACTTTCAAGCATACTTACGAGGCTTTTGTTTATCATTTTTATTCCGTCAGCAATAGTCTTCGCGTCTTTGGCATCCTTAGCCGCATCAATTGTGCGATCAAAATTATCAAGACTGTCAAGCAAATCACCTAAAAGAGAGGCATTTGCATAAGCTACAGCTTCTTCTTTCTGCTGCATCATGCGCTTACGCCAATTGTCATTTTCAGCGGCCTTGTAAAGTGCTTCTTTCTTAAGCTCTTCAACCTGAGCTTCAAGTGCAGCAATTTTTTCTTCAGGAGCCGGTTCCTGTTTTTCTTCAGTTTTTTCAGTTTCTGCAGAAGCAGTTTCAGTCTGATCAGCAGCATTTTCTGCCTGATTTTCAACTTTTTCATTCTGCTCTGTATTCTGATTTTCTTCTGACATCACATCGTCCTTTTTCTTATTATTTCTTTATATAAAATACTAATTTTGAGAATATACCGTCAATAAAAAAAATAAAAAAAATTAGGTATTTTTTACATAGTGCACAGAGTCCAAGATAAACGAATTATAAAATCACAAGCCGATAATAATATATACCTATGGAACATAGCTTTTATTCGAGATTAAACTGACAAAACGGCAAGCCAGAATGTTATATGCTGCTGTGCCTGAAATCATAATAGTTTGCACCTATTCGGTAATTCAAAAAAAATCAATCCTCATCAGACTCGTCCGGAAGATCCCATTCAACATCTTCTGAAGGAGAATCAGCAGGCATTTCGTTCATCCGACGCCTACCAAAATTAAATGCAACTCCCAGATAAAGCTTGTGCGAAGTTCCACCTATATTAATAGAAGAATCCTCAAATTCTCCGAATAAGGGGAGACCGAATTCATAGCCGGCATCAAACCCAAAGTCAAAATTTTCTTTCTGAATAAGCCAATATTTGTAAGCAACATCAAATGTAAATGCAAGATACGTACCGTTCTCTACTTTTGTAAAAGCTTCTGTTTTTGTTTCTTTCAGACCATTCTTAAATTCAAAAGTAATGGTCTTTTCTTCGCGGCATGCAACTACGTTAAAAAATCCAGTCACCCCAGGAGAAACGCTTATCGAATGCATTTTTCCTATATTGAACCTTGCGACAGGTCCCAAAGTAGCATAAGATTCGATTCCGAACTTAAAATCAAAAGATTTTACAGAATTTTCTGCAAGTTTTACCGTTTTATCTTCATAAACCAACTTTAGTCCGGGAAAACTTTGATCTCCGGAAAAGATAAAATCAACTCCATAAGAAGCATTAATGCCAAGTTCCATAAAATTCAACGGAGCATAAAAAAATATTCCCCATTGATTTTCAAAACCAAATGGAAACCCCGGCCTGTATTCGATTCCGTCGCCATTTTTTAAATTTTCAAAAGGAATGCCTGTAAGATTCATGT
>JAFOSK010000074.1 GCA_017392945.1 Treponema sp. | reverse complement strand
GAATCCGTTTACTTATGTTGTTACATTCACTGTTGAAGATAAGACAGATGGTAACACTGCTTACTAATTGAACGTTCGGTTCTACGTTGGAAACATTGAGCTTGCTGTTTCTGTCTGTCTGCAAAGGAAGTGAAACAGCAGATCTTTAGTTTCCGGCATACTAAGAAAGTTAATCCCTGCGGCTGTACTTTTATGCTGCTGCAGGGATTTTTTAATTTAAAAATATTGTCTATATGTGCTATAATAGTTTTAACGAGGTTTTTTTGAACAAACTTGTAAAAGCTATTCTTGTTTATTTTTATGTAGTTCTCATAGTTACTCTCTTTCCTTCGTGTCAAAATGATTCAAAAGATGGTAATGTATACAGTGATTATATTTCATATATTTATTCACGGGTAAACTATGCGGGAGTACGTACTTACAGCGGAACATCCGGCGTGTCCGGTAAAATAAACTGTTTTTCGGTTTTTGCTTACAGCGACAATAATCAGATTTCATATTCAGCATTGCCGGAAAGCCGCACGATTTTACCTGACCGTCTTTATGCAAGCCAGCTTGATTTTTATTTATTTGGAAAAAACACTTTGTCTGGTGCCGACATACTTTTTGCTACGGATTCAGGCAATTCCGCTGTTCTTAACGTAGAGCTTACTTCTGTAAATGGCACGGACGATTGCGGTTCATTTAATCTTAACCTTGTAAATGCGCCATATAATCTGTATCTTGTTGCTGTAAAAAAAGGAACAGATGTAACAAAAGACGGTGTTTTGAATAAAGATGTCGTTCTTCAAAAATCCGTATTGTATGGAAATTCAACAGTGGATCTTAGAACTTCCGGGGAGATAAAATTTTATCTTTCTGGAAAACTTTTTTACGGTAAGGATATCGTAAAGGGCAAGGTAAATTTGGGGCTTTATACTTTGGACTGGTCATGCGGTTCGGATTTTGCCTGTGATGTAGGAATTTATAAAAAGAATCCTGATCAGACCGCTGTAAAAGAAATATTAAATTATGCAATTCCTTGTCTGTATTCAAATCCTGACGAATCAAGCGGAAAATATGGTGTTCCTGACAGCATGGAAAACTTTCCGCCGTTTCAGTCCATGCCGGTATTCACAGCGGAAATAACGCCAGAGGTCTACAATTTTACCGTCTGTTTCAGGAATAATGCCACCGGAAAAAAATATTATTACACTGATACAATAATGGTTCTTGCAAATCAGGAGATTTCAAAAATGCTGGAAATTCCTAATGTAATTGCAAGCATACCGGAAGCTCCGTCGGATTTTATCTGTGGTTACAAAGATCCTTCTGATGAAAATGCCGGAAAGTATGATATTCGTCTTGATTGGAAGGACAATTCCGTTAATGAGGAATATTTTAAGCTGGAATTGCTGGAATTTACGGATTTGACCGGCATTGCTGTTTCGGATCTACAGGGCTTGAATGATGCAAAATGGGAAAATCTAAAATCTTCTGCATCTTATATGGAAATTTCAAACGACTTCTTTAAACAGGTTGGGGCAGAGGATAAAGGAGATGTGACAGGTTCTCTTGCACGGAATTCAGATTATGTTTCGTTCGGTATTATTCTGGGGTCTTTCTATCTTATAAGGCTTTGCGCTGTTAATAGCGAAGGTTCTTCTGCCTATGTCTATCCGCAGATTTATTCAGGGGCTTCATCAGGATATTCTTCGTGGGACAGTTCCGCTTTTGGAATCAACAGGTACAAAATAAAATATACAATAAACAACGGGCTTTTCTATGATGACGATGACATGAATGCTGTTCCTGCCGTATATACAGATGTTACTTCAAAAATAACGGATCTTTCTTCTTGTGCTTATTCCACTTATTACCGTGCAGATTCAAAGGTAACGTCAATTTTAAAATCAGATGATTTAAAAAATCGTCCGTACGGAATTGAAGGAAAGACTGCAAGTCTCGGAAGGCTTGTCTCTTCAGGCGGATCAAACACATTCTATTCCTGGAACGGCTGGAACAAGGATTCTATAGATGGTGACGCTTTTTCTTTAACTGAATACAATGACTTTAGGAATCTTAGCCTTTTTGCTGGGTTTGAAGGTGGTTCAACAGATCCTTCTGCACTTACGGTTTACGGTGATGCGGGAATAGATACCTATGCTGAATCAACTATAGTTTGTGTGCCTGCAGCAGCCGATGGAAATCTGGATTATAACGAAAAGCTTGCCGTTTCGGGTGGTGAACTGAAGCTATCAAAGTCAAGCATTAAAAAACTTTACGTTCTCGTTGTAAACGACGATCATTATCAGATTTTTAATTCTGTAAATGTGGAATTCGGTGCAAATGGGGCAACTGACATTTCCCTTGGTGCAGGTACTGCTGTAAATACAACGCTTAGTGGAGATGAAAGCATAAATATTTCTCATCTTAAATGGGAAATTGACCTCTCTTCTTGTAGCGTAGGACGTTATAAAATTCATGTGCGAGCGAAGAAAAATAATCTGTCTTCTGAATATTCAAGATATATTTTTGTAAACCTTACTGATTAAATTTATCGCAAAAAAAAAGAACTTATAGTATAATGCGCCTATGAGGAAGCTTTTTTTCTTTTTTCTGTTTATTTTTATATTCTCGTTTTTTTCTGCCTGTTCCAGTGATTCTTATGATATCGTTGCTTTTACGCCTGTAAATGAAGATGTAATAAATGTGGAAAATATAGTTGCCGCAAAGCCTGCCGGTTGGTATGACCATTTAACGCAGGCTGACAGCAAGGAGTATCTGCTGCTTTTTTATATAAGCGGTGATAATCTGCGTAACGATTTGTATTTCAGACAGATGGCACAGATTGCAAGAGGACTTTCTTCTGTTTATCGTATTGACGGAAAGCCGAAAAAGGCATATTCGGAAATAACGTGTGCAGGTTTATGGGACGGTTACAACAAGAACGAAAATGCTGCTGCCGGTCTGGAAGTTGATTCAAGCGCAGGAAAATATACTTCATCTTATTTTCTGCCTAATACATACCTTTTTGAAATAAAATGGCCGGGCGAAAAAACTACTGCGCAGCTTGTTTCTGATTATAAATCTTTTACAACTGATTTATCTGACGAAGTTATGTCCAGTGGTGACAACTGGCTTTCTAACTTAAAGGAAGTTGATACCGGTAAAGGTGAGGTTTTCAAAAAATTCCTTAAATGGGGAATTTCAAAATATAATTCTGATGGTTCAAAAAGAGTTGTCGTTTTTATTGCGGGGGTAGGAGGAGGCTCTTTTGGAGATGAAACAGGCACGTATATTCCGCCGGAAAGCAGGGCATTATGCTGCGACTATTCTGCACGTCGGAATTATCTTTCTGCATCGGAAATAGCCTCAGGTCTTTCTTCTGTTGGGTTTTCTACGGACAATAAAATTGAAATGCTTGTTATCGATTCTGGTTACAGCTGCTCCCTTGAAGATGCTTTTGAATATAAAGATTATGCAAAAGCTCTGATTGCGTCTCCGTCAGATGTTCCTGCAGGAGGAATCGACCTTAATTATTTTGTTCAGAGCCTCAGATCATCTTCTACTGTTTATAGTGTAGGTGCGGAAACTGTTAACGTATATGCAAACCGAAATTACACCACTCAAGAAAAATATGTAGAAAACGGTACTGCTTCACTTTCATTCATTGATCTTTCATTGATCAATGATATTGCTGACAGGGTGAATGACATTGCTACAAGATTTTTAAATACAAAAACATCTTCTGCAGAAAACATAATAGACAGTAAATATACATTTTATGAATGTCTTACTAATTCTGATTATGGCTTTTTGCGTTATGACGACGATAAGAGTCTTTTTCTAACCGATTATGCAATGTTTTATAAGCCGATTTATGAGCACATAATCTATACAAGTTCGGATAAGTATAATATTTTCAGCGGATTTTTTTATCAGTTTGACCTTGGTTATTTTGCTGACAAAGTAGCGAGGACCGGTGAAACTAACGGCTCTACAGGAATTAATTCAATTTATTATCATTGTAATGAACTTGGAAAACTTCTGTCAAAGGCTGTTGTTGCTTCATGGAGGAATGGGAACGGTTCAAAGCCGGGAATTTATTCCAGTAAGGATGAGGACGGATATATCATAAACGGAATTACAATTACTGGACCTGCCCGGGTTGCTTATGATTATTCTGCTTCAACAACCGGGAAAAATTCCGTTTATCTTCAGCCTTATAATTTTACGGATTTTTCATATAAGGCATATTATTCTTCTTCCTGTGCTAATAACTGGTGTGATCTTTTAAAGGATTTATACCCTGAACAGTTTAAAGAAAATGACCATATTGATTATTAGGTTGATGGGATGGGTCAACAAGAAAAATGTGCTGTGTATGAGCATGTGGTTACGGAGTCTTTCGATGTATATCAGGGCAGTGTAAGAACGGTCAGTTTGGCAGGTACTTCGACAAGCTCAGTAACAACTCGCTAACCGTCCAAGGATCAATCAATGACAGTATCTCGACAGGGCCGATGTGACCTTCCGTTGAACTTGGCGGACAGCTTCGTGATTGTGCAAGAAATTTCAGGAATCAGATCTGCTTACGTAACGAGATGGCTTGTACAAGCAAATGTTACGGGTAAAGCATCTCAAGCAGGGTATTCCATGTCGTATCTGTGTTAAAGGCGAATGTAGAGTCCCTGTACGGACGGTTTGAGCCTGTGGTTATGCCTACGATAGAAAGCCCGTAATAATTACGAGTGCTGTTGAACGAAGGGTAGCAGCCTTCCGGAAGGTAGTCGGGAGAGCCTGTACCGCGCCATGAGCAGACAATGGCTTTTTCAAGATCGTCTTTTATGTTGCTGCAAATCTGGCAAAGCTCTGTATTATTCTGTTCCTGCGCATAGTCATAGACTTTATCTGCAAGATAACCGAAATCAAACGAATAGAAAGTTGTCCCCTGTTTTGAGCTGTCTCTTATGTTAATCCAAAATGTGCACTGGTAGTATAGACAGTCATTAGAATTGAGTGTCGAAGGAACTTTTAGATAGTAGTGGATCGTTCCGTCAAAAATCGAAGCGTACTTAGGATTTGCTACCACATAATCAGCCAGGCTGCTTGTGGATCTTGCAAGCTGTTCCATGTTTGTAAGATCAGAAAAAACTATGGTTCTTATTGTTGTTCCATGAGTTCTATAAGTTTGGGCAAAAGCGGAGCAGATGTTCCTTCCTGTCTGCAATAAAGATGTTTGAGGCGTTAAGGATTTAAAAAGTACATCGTAATTTATACCCGCTATTGGAGTTTCGTTTGCAGATGCAATAAAACCGTTTGCATAATCTTTTACTTCGTATGCGTCTTCAATTGTTCCGCAGAGGCATACGTCATATATAAGCAGGTCAATTTTCTTTTCAGCTCCGTACCCTGCATTTTTTAGTGCAAGAGAAATTTCATTAGTGTATATAAAAGTACCGGAATTATAATCCGGACACATTGAATTCAAATTTGCTGTTTTTTTTGTACCGTAACTTCCTGAACCGTGAGAGCCTACAACAACTATTGTGGAATATGACTGATCGGAATTATATTCGGATTCCGCCCAGCTTAAGAAGTTCTGAAGTGTAATGTAGGAGCCGGAATTTATTTCTGACTGCATAAAGTCTGCCTTTGAAGAAACATCCGTAGTGTATTCGATCAGCGGGGTGTTTTTAGTACAGGTGGAATTTGCTTTTATTTCCAGCAGAAAGGAACCCTTTGTACTTATTCCGTTGTCGTAATCGTACCAAAATTTTGTACCTGATGTCCTTCCGTCAAAAAGTACCACTGTTTTTATGTTCGAAGAGTAAGGATTTTCTGCGAGGGCGTTTGCTGCTGTTGATATATTGTTTATGAGAGCTTCTTCTATACTTCGATCAAAGTCTCCGGCAAGGTACATTAGTACAAGATATTTCTGAGATTTCTTTTCTGCAAGCAGTTGATGCTGTTCCGGCTTGTATACGGGAACTGAATATGCCTGGCTTTTGTCCGTAAGTGTTTTAAATATTAGAAAATTTCTAATGTTTTCATTCCTACTGTCAGAATCAATGCCGTATTTACAGGAGACAGCCAGCAAAACCAAATGTGCACATAAAACCAACATAAAAAAACGAAATCTCATAGGCCCCCAATTATGACATGGATTTCGTTTTTTTTCTACACTTGTTATTCAGTAATTTTTATGGATGCCAAAAATCTTTCAAAGTCATTGCTGAATTCTATCATTTCTTTTGGAAGCGAAGAATCTTTGTTCATGAATTTTTCTGTAAGTTCTTTCATTGAACTTTTGTCGTTCACCCAATAGTAGTTTGGCCCCATATTTCCGTTTTCATCAAAATATATGTAGTCCGAAAGCTGTTCTGCAAAATCTTTAAGATGGTACGAAGGAATCAGTCTTAAGGTATATACATTTTTATCGGTGGCAAGAATGATATCGTACTCACCTCCATATTGCTGTTCGTCAGCTCTGTTACCGTCCAACACGCTAAAGTTGAATCTGAATTCAAGGCTGTGCTTTTCATCAATTTTGTATTCGTAGTTTTTTGCTGGGTATCTCCATAATGCATTGAACTCAAGAGGGTATAAGCAGTTCTTTATGTCTTGTATCATTTTGTCTTTGAATTTGATTGTCGGATAGTTGGAAAAAAGTGCGTAATAAATATCTGTAATGTAGTTATAAAATTCTTCTTGTGGTTTTATAATTTTATTGGCTAGAATAATTTTGTCTGACGGAATAATGTATGAAAGTTCATTAAAAGCTTGTCGCTTACCTTTTTTGATTTTTACAGGATCTTCAATCGTATAAAGTGGTTTTTCTGGTTCTTCCGCTGGTGGCGGAGGTACTTCTTTTTCTTCAAGAAGACTTGCAGGCCATGGATAGGCTGTAAGAACTGTAAGCGAAATTGCGGTGATTGCCAAGAATGTGAGTAGTTTTTTCATAATAATTCCTCTCTTTTTTTTATTAATTAAGCTCTTTCAAAAAAATAGTTTCGATGCGGTCCCTGAGTGGTCCCTGAGCCAGTCGAAGGGTGGTCCCTGAGCCAGTCGAAGGGTGGTCCCTGAGCCTGTTGAAGTACCTGTCGAAGGGTGGTCCCTGAGCCTGTCGAAGGGCTTATAGAAATGACCATTCATACATTATGCCTGTGGTGGTTACTTCGTGCTCTTACGAGTCGACAAGCTTGGCTGTTGAGCAGTCGAAACACAACCATCACATTTTGCATATCAACACTTTCTCCGTACATAGTCATTAATTAAGCGGGGGATCCAGTAAGTAAGAAATGCGGTGTACGATCTTTTTGAATTTACAATGCACAGTTTGCATGTTTATTTCAAAAATGTCAATTTATGCATCTAGTTTAACTTTCTGGACCTTCCCTTATTTATGAATGGTTAGTTTTTATGTGTCAGCACTCTGGTTTGTACACTCCATCCATTTGCGTAAAATTCGGAGATATCTCCGGTTGTTCCGTTCCATGGATCATAGTATTTGCCATCACCTATAGAGTTTACAAAATGATCACATATACCATTATTATTTTTATCTATACCATAAACTGTAATATCACTTCCTGTTGAGTTATATTCATACTGGAATCTGCCGGGAATCCCCATTGAGTTTGCCATTGCGTTTGCAGCGATTTCCCAGCTAAGTACAGTTGCATCATATCTATTAACTCCGCCGGCTTTTATGGCAGCTTCCATTGCATCTTGCATTTCTTTATCAGAAAGCTGAACTCCATATTCCATTGTATAGAGTTCTGAAATTTCGTTCAAAAGGGAAGTTGCCGTACATGCTGTTTCTCCGAAAGAACTCAGAATTCCGCAGCTTGAAAGGGCATAGGAAAGACCTGAAAAATCTCTTTGATTTGATCTTGTCGGAACTGGTTCCGGAATGTTAAAAAAACCTGAAGAAGAACTGTATCCTATTCCATCAGCTGGGTATGTAATCCTTGTTGTATTCGGGTTTATAGAACCGCTTGTTGACGAATAGCATGAACTTGATGGATTGTGGCTGCTTGAAGCAGGTGTGCTTCCGCCTCCTGAGCTTCCTGAGTACGAGCTGGAACTTGCGGCAATGCTTGTGTTCATAGGAGAGCCTGAGCCTCCTTGAGAATAGCTGCGTGAACTGCCTTTTGGACTTCCTCCTCCGCTTGATCCACTGTAGCCACCGTTAACTTTGAGCAGGTCTTCAAAATTTAATACCTGTACATTTTTTAATAATGATTTCATTTTTCCTCCAAAAAAGAAAAATTTTTTAAGATTTCCAGACGGTAAAGAAAAAATCATCAAAAAAGAGCGCTGCCGGCGTTCGCTCGCATAAAAAATAATAAAACCGTCTGCTTTATATAACGATGAAAAATGAAAAAAAATGCATTTGCTCAAGAAAAAAAATAAGAATATGTATTACTTGCGTTTTTTTTTATTAAAATGTTGTGAAATTGCCTGAACAGCAGGATCTGTTATTCAGGCAAATAATTTTTTTATTTTTTTAATTTTTCGGCCATTTTTCTAATTTCCGCTTCATAAAGTTCTTTCAGTTCCGGAGGGTTTATAACAGTAACGGCTGCTCCAAAGTGAAGTACCCAGTACAAAGTCTCCTGAATCTGGTTAGACTCAAAGCTCAAGTAAACCGAACCGTCTTTGTTCTGCATGCATTGCTGATTTTTATGCCAGGTTCTTTCAAGAATGTAAGTGTTTATTGATTTGTCAAAAATCAGTTCAATATTCTGCGGCTTTGAATTGTTGTTCCAAATACCAAAGTTCGGGTCTATGTGAATTTTGTTTTTATAGTCCGGATCTGGTTTGAATGCATCTCCAAGTTCTATATTTTTCATGCGGGCTAGTGTAAAGGTTGCAAAGCTTTCGTGGTTTGGAACAGATCCCAGAATGTACCAGTCTCCTTTTTGATTATAAATTTTATATGGATAAAGCTCATGGGGTTTATAATCTGTTGCACTGATCGAGCGGTAATCAAATTTCATTATCTTATGAAGTTTTGTTGCTTTGAAAACGGAGTAAAAGATTTCTTCAGGAATAACGGGAATCGGATCAGCGATAAATTCTACGTCATTCATAAAACTGGACTGAACCTCAACTTGATTTGGAAGCATTTGTGACAGAGTTTCATAAACTTTTGTGATTGTGTTTTTCAGCGGAGTATTATTGTAACGCTCCATAAGCGGAAGAATGCCTGTAACCGCAAAAACTTCACTCTCTGTCAAAAGCATGTTCCTAACAAAATATGTATTATCACTGTAATAATAGCCTTTTTTTATGCGATCATATTCAATCGGTGCGTTGTAATAAATTTTAAGTTCATCTATATCTCGCAGGATTGTCCGACGGGAAACTTCCAGTTCCTTCTGAAGTCTTTCAACATTTGGATATGAGAGGTTTTGAATAGCCTGTTCAATTTTAAAAAGTCTTAATGGTTTAGTGTGGTTTTCTTTTTGTTTTGATTTATTTTCGGTTTCCATAATACGTAGTATACCATGGAAAGTAAAAAAAAAAATTTTATCTTTCTTTTATATATGAAACCTAAAATTAATCTGATTTGCCTGCGTTGTAAAAAGCGCACTTTTGTTTTTAAAGAGATTTCAATATGTTTTTGTTCAGGACGGCAAAACTGAACGTATTCCGTGCGTAAAAATACTTGAGTGAATGGTGAAAAAAAGAATACGCTGCAACAATTTAAAGGAAAACGGAAAAATCTGATGTCTAAAAAAACATTAAGCTGAAGTTCCTGTTAAGCTGTAAGATGGGGTAAAGGAGTAAAAAAATGTTATTACGTGTGCGGCTCTCTGTTTATGGGATTTGTAAATTATTTGTTTGGACCTACTCAACAAAATATGAAATTTGAATGTAAGATAGTTAAAAAGGGTGTCTGGTACGGGAGATAGGACATAAAAAAAACTTCTGACGTAAGTCAGAAGTTTTTTGACCTGCCACAGGTTGGGATCGAACCAACGACATACGGATTTTCAGAACGAAGAATCGTACCCTGTGGATTGTCGTTATCACTGTATCAATAATTTAATTATATAGGCAAATTGTAAGATTTTCAACTAAATTAGTTTATTTAATTCTTAGTCATATAGTGTTTTATGACGATTTTTATGACGATTTATGTATCGATTCTTGGTCAGTAAAAAATCCGGAATTTTTTGACGTACGGACTACTTATCCGTAAAAAAATCCGGCGTTCTCATAAGGGTGTAGAATCTGTTATTCAGTAATCTCGATTAAGTTTTCTTCAAAAGCTACAATGCTGCTTTCGTAATATCCATCGCCAGTTGTGCGCGGACCACTGGAAACAGAATAGCCGGCTTCATCAAGCTTAGCAGTCAATTTATCAACAGCTTGTTTGCTTCCAACGCTAAATGCTAAATGTGCATAGCCGGTTCTATATGGGTTCTTCACTTGTTCTACAAGTTCTGGACGTGTCATTATTTCAAGACGTGCTCCGTCTTCAAAAGTTATGAAGTAAGATCTAAAATCTGTCTTTGGGTTGTGATAGCCGTCGTTGGCTTTTCCGTTAAGGTAAGTTACAAAAAACTCTTTTGCTTTTTCTAAATCGTGTACATACAGAGCAACGTGTTCAATTTTCATAATAAAATAATTATATCATAGTTCCTGGAAAAAGGGTGTGTTTATTGCCGTTCGCTCCAGCCGTACTTCGTACCGCTTCCGCTCTCTACAGGCCTCTTAGTTCTTAAAGCTTCGTCTTCCAGAAAGGTAGCAAACAGAGTGTTCACTCATTCAGCTTCACTTCGTTACGCTTCATTCGTTCACACACTGTTTGCATTTACTAGCGAGCTCGCAGGTGGCCTTTGTTCAAGCTCGCAGGTAAGCAATGAAAGCACAGTCAGCTGCAGTCGCTACGGTACCGCTTCGCGGACCCTCCGCTTTGTGCATCTGCCTGTTTCCGCAGGCGGGCAAATCTTTGTATGGGTTATCTGGTTGCACGCCGCCAGTTCCTCTAGTTCTTCAAAATTGGTCGGTAAAAAAAAGTGCCTCTAGTTCGTGACGCAACTTAAAACTGTGGGCACGCAAAAGCGTTCCCCCTTTCCCCCCGCCGCGGGGCATCCCCCTTTTCCCCCTTCGTAAAAAATAAGGAATGTTATTGAACCGCTCTTGGGGGGCAAGGGGGCACCCT